>NZ_JAFLNG010000059.1 GCF_017427025.1 Streptomyces sp. FH025 | reverse complement strand
GCGCATGAAGTGGTCGCGCATGCCCTCCCCGGTCGGCTCGAAGGCGGCGGCGGTCAGGCCCTTGGCCCGGTTGGCGAGGCCGGCGACGAGGCCTCCGGCGCCCTCGTGGACCTTTCCGGCGGAGTCGATGAACCGCAGGGCGTCGACGTGGCTGAAGACCGGCTCGGGCGGCAGCTGGGGGACGATGTCGTTGTTGTTGACGAAGCGGTAACTGCGGCCCTTGAGCGCCGAGTTGTACGCCGTGGAGAGGAGGCGGTCGCAGGTGCGGGGCTGACCGAAGGTGTAGACGCCGTCGGCCGCCAGTCGCGGGTCCTCCAGGACGAGGCGGGCGGCGGTGAGCATCGCCAGGGCGCCGCCGAGGCTGTGGCCGGTCAGCCAGACGGTCTGGTCGTTGTCGCGCAGCTCGGTGAGCGTCTTGCGGATGTCCGGGAAGACGGATTCCAGGGCCTGGGCGAAGCCGTAGTGGACGAAGCCCGTCCCGCCGGGCCCGGGCCAGGGCGGGGTGCTGGAGTCGGAGAGCCAGTCGCGGATCTCCTTGGGCTCGGTGCCGCGGAAGGCCATGACGATCATCCGGTCGCTCGCCATGGTGTACGCCTGGGTGTCCTCGAGCGGGAACGGCGGCGTGAACCTGGTCTCGTGGTGGCGCACGGTGTCGAAGCCCCAGTCCCGGGCCTGCTCGTCGATGGTGGCATCGTCCTTGTACGCGAGGTCGGAGGCCTTGGCCAGCCAGTAGGCGTGGGCGAGACTGTAGTCCGTCGCGTCCTGGTCGAAGGTGGTGGGTACGGCCACGGGGGACCGCCTCTCGATGGGGGGGATGGTTCCCTCCGTTCGTAGCGGAACGGTTCTGCCCGGCCGAGGTTGCAGCGCCCGGGAGTCACTCGAACGGGGCCGGGGGCGGATCCGGAGGCCCGGGCGAAGGCGGGCTTGGGAGGGAACGGTTTCGTTCCCTAACATTGCCGGTGGGACCGGTGGACAACACCGGCCGTAGTCCAGGTGAACGGGGAACCCGGAAGGTGCTCAGCCATGTCCGCTGAAACCGAGACCGTGCGCGCAGCGGCGGCGGCCGCCCCGCTCAGGCGGCGCGGCGAGGCGCTGGAGAACGCCATCTACGAGGCGGTCCTGCACCAGCTCACCGGCGACGGCTACGCGCGGCTCACCATGGAGGGCGTCGCGGCCGCCGCCCAGACCGGCAAGGCCGCCCTCTACCGCCGCTGGTCCTCCAAGGAGGAGCTGGTCATGGACGCGCTGCGGGCCAGCCTGCCGCCGGCCGGGCCTGCCCCCGACACCGGCAGCCTGCGCGAGGACCTCCTGGAGGTGGTGGCCAGGCTGCGCGCCGCGATGGTCAGCGAGCTGGGCGCCGCCGTCCGCGCGATCATGAGCGAGCTCGACCACCAGCGGGCGCACGCCTTCCTGGAACTCGTGCTGGAGCGGGTGGTCGAGCCCACCACCCGGCTGATCGCCGAGGCGCTCGACCGGGGCGCCGCCCGGGGCGAGGTCCGCCCCGGGGCGGTCAGCCCGCTGGTCACCGACGTGGTCCCGGCACTGATGCTGTACCGGATCAAGATGTGCGGCGGCGGCCCGGTGGAGCTCGACCCGGCCGCCATCGTGGACGAGGTGCTGCTGCCGATCGTCCGGCCGTGACGTCCTACGCGCCGCTGTGCCGCAGCATGTCCTCGCGCTCGACGACCTTGACCCGCTCGCGCCCCTGGGCCTCGCCGAGGGCGCGCTCGTGGGCGTCGAGCCGGTACCAGCCGTCCCAGGTGGTGTAGCGCACGCCCCGGGCGCGCAGGTGCTCCTCGATCGCCGCCGGGTCCGGCTCGACGGCCCCGGGCAGGCGGCCGGTGGCGTGGTCGTCGAGGAGGCTGGTGACGGTCTCGTTGGCGTCGCCCTTGGTGTGGCCGATCAGGCCGACGGGGCCGCGCTTGATCCAGCCGGTGACGTAGACGGCGCTCTGGTGGGAGCCGTCGCCGGAGAGGACCCGCCCGGCCAGGTGCGGGACGGTGCCGGAGACCGGGTCGAAGGGCAGCTTGGGCAGCTCGTCGGAGTAGTAGCCGACGGCCCGGTAGACGGCCTGGACGTCCCAGTCGGTGAAGCGGCCGGTGCCGCGCACGTTGCCGGTGCCGTCCAGCTCGGTGCGCTCCGTGCGCAGTCCGACCACCCGGCCGTCCTCGCCCAGCACCTCCTCCGGGGACTCGAAGAAGTGCAGGTACACCCGGTGCGGGCGGTCGCCGACGTCGCGGATCGCCCAGTTCTCGATGGTCGCGGCGACCAGGTCGACGTGCTTGACGGCGCGGCGCTCCGCGATGGACCCGGCGTCGTACTCGATGTCCTCGGGGTTCACGATGACCTCGATGTTCGGCGAGTGGTCCAGCTCGCGCAGCTCCATCGGGGAGAACTTGGCCTGGGCCGGGCCGCGGCGCCCGAAGACGTGGACCTCGACGGCCCGGTTGCGCCGCAGGCCCTCGTACACGTTCGGGGGGATCTCGGTGGGCAGGAGTTCGTCGGCGGTCTTGGTGAGGACGCGGGCGACGTCCAGGGCGACGTTGCCGACGCCGAGGACGGCGACCTTCTCCGCCTCCAGCGGCCAGGTCCTCGGCACGTCGGGGTGGCCGTCGTACCAGGAGACGAAGTCCGCCGCGCCGTAGGAGCCGTCCAGGTCGATGCCGGGTATGCCCAGGGCGCGGTCGGCGGTGGCGCCGGTGGCGAAGACCACGGCGTCGTAGTAGCGGTGCAGGTCGTCCAGGGCGAGGTCGGACGGGTAGTCGACGTTGCCGAACAGCCGCACCTGCGGCTTGTCGAGCACCTGGTGCAGGGCGGTGACGATGCCCTTGATGCGCGGGTGGTCGGGTGCGACGCCGTAGCGGATCAGGCCGAACGGGGCGGGCATCCGCTCGAACAGGTCGATGGAGACACCGGGGGTCTGGGCGGCGTCGGACTTCAACAGGGCGTCGGCGGCGTAGACACCGGCGGGGCCGGCTCCGATGATCGCGACTCTGATCGGGCGGGACATGCGGGTGAATCCTCCGGTCGGGCGCAGCGGGAGGTGAATTGGTCTGGACCTTGCCAGCCAACCCGCTGCTCGCGCCGAAGTGTAGTCGGTGCTGATCTATGACCTCATAGGGCGGATCTATGGCCGACGGCCGGCCCGGCACGCGCTCCCGGTCCGGCCGGAGACGGCGTCAGCTCCCGCCGGTCGGCACCTGCGGCGGCCTCGGCGGGCTTGGCGGCCGCCTGGAACTCGCCGTCGGCGGTGATGATACGGGCCCGGCGCTCGCGGTCGGCCCCGGCCTGGCGGGCCATCGAGCGGCGCTACCGGCGATCCAGTCGTACGGGTGCCGCCGACAGGTGGCCGCGACGATCAACTCCCTGGGCCAGGAGCCCGATCGCGCCCGTCCGCCACCGGTGACCGGGCCCTGTCGGCGCGCTTCGTCTCCCTGCTCGGCTCCGCCGTCGGCTTCAAGCGGGACCGCGGGAGTGCCGGACACCTCGGGGTGAGGACGTGCCCGTGACGCGGGGGCCGCGGCCCCGGGCGCCGACACGCACGGAGCCGGGCCCTTCCTCGACTTGGCGCGGGCCGGGCGCTTGGATGGATCCGCCCTGGTCACCGCCCGTATGCGGCCCGTACGCCCCCGGCAAGCCGAGGAGTCACCACCGTGCACGACACCCCCGATCCCGCCGTCGTGGCCCGCTGGATCACCGAGCGGCGCGAGCACCTGGGCCTGGCCGAGGAGACGCTGGCCCGCCGGGCGGCGATGGCCCCCGCTTACCTGCGCCACCTGCTCGAGGCCGGGCCCGCCTTCGACCCGGCCGGCTTCGTGCGGATCGCCGCAGCCCTCGGCACCACCACCGCGGAACTGGTCTCCGGCCGTGCCGACGCCCCGCCCGGCCAGGGCGGTCCGGGCCCGCGCCCCCGGTTGCTGGGCATCACCGAGGCCGAGTGCTGGGACCTCGTCGGCAGCCACGGCATCGGCCGGATCGCCCTGCCCGTCGAGCCGGGGCCGGTGGTCTACCCCGTCAACTACGTGGTCGACCACGGCTCCTTCGCCTACCGCACGGGCGAGCACGCGGGCACCGCCCCGGAGGAGGGGGCCGAGGTGTCCTTCCAGGTCGACCACATCGACGAGTACCTGGGGCGCGGCTGGAGCGTGCTCGCCATCGGGGCGGCGCACTACGTCGACGAGCCGGAGGAGCTGGAGCGCCTCAACGGCCTGCCCGGCGCGGCCCCGTGGGCGGGCGGAGCCCGGCCGCGCTGGGTGCGGGTCAGCCCGACGGAGGTCACCGGACGGCGGCTGGTCACCGGTTGACCACGGCGCCCGGCGCGCCGGGCCCGGCCGGGTTACGGGGCGGGCCGCCGCGCCGGGGTGATGGACTGCGGGTGGCGGAAGACCCCACGGGGGTCGTAGGCGGCCTTGACCTGTTGCAGGCGGGGGTAGTTGGCGCCGTAGTAGAGGGAGTACCAGGGGACGCCCGAGCGGTTGAGGGCCGGGTCGGTGATGTCGGTGTCGGCGTAGTTGATGTAGCACCCGTCGGTCTGGGTACCGGGGACGGGGTAGCCGCCGGTCGAGGCGAAGACGTCGTGGTAGATCTCGCGGGTCCAGGAGATGTTGGCCTCGTCGGCGGCCTCGTCGGGCCACAGGCTCTGGAACAGCGCCTTGAACTTGGAGTCGCGTTGGACCGACGCGGTCTCCTCGGGCCGCACCGAGTTGATCCGGCCCCCGTAGGAGAGCAGCGAGACCGTCGAGGTCGGGTTGTGGTGGTCGGTGCGGGTCAGGTGCCGGTGGAGTGCCGCTATCTGCTCGTCGGTGAAGCCCTGCCGCAGGTAGACGGACTTGTGGGTGCCGCGCAGCGTGGGGTTGGCGAGCGCGGAGTTGTTGGAACCCAGGTACTTGGTGGCGGTGAGCCACGGCAGCCGGCGCGGGGTGAACAGCTCCGGCATCGCCCGGTCCTCGCCGGCCGGCCGGCTGAGCGGTGCGACGGTGATCCGCCCCCCGTCGGTGAGTTCGGCGAGGTAGTCGGCCAGCAGCCGCTCGGCGTTCGGCAGGGTGCCGTCGATCTGGGTCAGCAGACTGACCGTCCCGTTGGACTGGTGGCAGAGCGTCAGGAAGCTGCACAGGGTGGCGTACGGCGAGTCCGGGTCGCTGTTGCGCTCGTGCCAGCGCCCGTAGTTGCGCACCAGGGCGGTGAAGTTGGCCAGATCGAGGCCGCTCCACGGCAGCGCCGCCGCGTTGACCAGCACCTCCCTGGGCGGGCGCACCAGCAGCCCCGCCGGGTCGGTGCCCTGGGCGCCCGGTGTGCGGAACCAGAACCTGGTCACCACGCCGAAGTTGCCTCCGCCGGCCCCGGTGTGGGCCCACCACAGGTCGCGGTGCGGATCGTCGGGCTCCCGGGTGGCCACCACGCTGCGGGCCCGCCCGTCGGCCCCGACCACCACGACCTCGACCGCGTACAGGTGGTCGATGGTGAGGCCGTGCCTGCGGGAGAGGAAGCCGTACCCGCCGCCGGTGACGTGGCCGCCGGCCCCCACCGAGTAGCAGCGGCCGCCGGGTATGGTCACGCCCCAGTTCTTGTACAGCTCCTCGTACGCCTGGAGCAGGGTCGCGCCGGCCTCGACGACGAACGCCCGCCGCCGTTCGTCGAAGTACACCGCGTGCATGGGGGTGGTGTCGATCACGAGCTGGACGGCCGGGTTGAAGACGAAGTCGGCGTAGCAGTGGCCGCCGCCGCGCACCGAGAGCCGCTTGCCGCCGTCCACGGCCTCCTGCACCGCCCGGACGACCTGCTCGGTGCTCGACACCAGCCGGACGGCTTCGGGACGCCCCACCCAGCGGGCGTTGTTGCCCACCACCAGGGCCTCGTAGCGGGGGTCGCCGGGGAGCACCGTGACGGCGTCCTTCGGGGTCCGCCCGCCGGCCGGGGCCTCCGAGGCGTGGGCCTGCGCCGCCGGGGACACCGCTACGGCGCCGCTCGCCGCCAGTGCGACGGTGCCGGTCAGCAGGGAGCGTCTGTTCAGGTCGGTCATTTCCGGTGTCCTGCTCGGTCGGTGGCGGGCAGCCAGACGGGCGCGGAGGAGCCGCGGGGGACGAGGACGTGGCGGTAGCGGCCGGGCGTGGCCGACATGGTGACCTGCTCGGTGACGCCCTGGTAGTGCCCGAGTGGGGTGTCGGCGGTGAAGGTCTCGGGGTCGAGGTAGGCGTGCTCGACTCCGGTACCGGCGATCGAGCGGGCGTACCCCTGGTCGAAGATGCCCAGGCTGACGATCCACAGGGCGGCCCGGACCAGTGAGACGTGCACCCGGTAGCTGCCGCCCTCGCGGGCGCGCCGGGACAGCGCCGCCACGATCCCGGCCGTGGTCAGCCAGGAGGTGATGTAGTCGTTGACCACCATGACCGGCGGGAGCGCGGGGACGCCGTTCTCCCCTTCGAGGTTCATGATGCCGACCAGGCTGCCCGCGGTCTGGTCGAAGCCGATCCGGCCGGCCCACGGCCCCTGCTCGCCGGCCAGCGAGTTGGTCGCGTACACGATGCCGGGGCGGACGGCGGCCGCCTCGGCGGCGGACAGCCCGATCCCGGCGAGGTAGCCCGGGCGCCGGTTGGCGTAGAACACGTCGGCGCCCCGCAGCAGTTCGCGGACCAGGTTGCGGCCCTCGGCCTGGTACGGATCGAGGAACGTCGAGCGGACGCCGACGTTGGCGCTGATGTAGCTGCGTTCGTGTTCCAGTTCGTCCGGGCGCCAGAGGTTGAGCACGTCGGCGCCGTGCAGGGCGAGCGCCCGGCCGACCCCGGCGCCGGCGATGACGTGGCCCATGCCGAGCGCCCGGATGCCGTCCAGCGGGTTCTCCAGACCGGCGAGCGTGGGGGGCAGCGGCTCGGGCTCGCTGTCGCCGATCTTCTCGATCTCGATCAGCGGCAGGTGCGCCAGCACGTCGCGGTACTGGGGCTCGGCCATGAACTCCGCGGTGTCGCGGAGCATCGCCATCACGATCCCGGCCCGGTTGCCGACCTCCTCCAGCTCGCGGCCGTCCCAGCGGGCGATCGCCGCGGCCACCGCGTCCGAGTCGTCGGGGACGCCCAGCAGCTTCTGGGCGGCCACCTTGATCTTGGGGTACATGTTCTGCGGCATCATCCACCGGCCGTCCCGGCTGCGGTAGAAGGACCAGCCGAGCGCGTTGCTGGGGTTGGAGGACTCGCTCAGCGGGGCGCCGTTGATCAGCTCCCACTTGCGGTCGTAGAACGGGCAGAGCCGGTGCGGGGTGACCCTCAGGTCCACCGCGATGTCCTGGCCCGAACCGCCGCGCAGCTGCCGGAGCCCGGCCACCGCCGCCGACTTGGCGACCAGGGCGATCCCGGCGGCGGCGCCCAGGCGGAGCGTGCTGGGCACCACCGGGTCGGCGCCGCGGAAGGTGATGTCACCACCGGTGTCGGCGGCCGTCATGCCGAGGTCGCCCAACACGCCGTCGAGAGCGGTGTGGACGTCGAAGGTGTCGTCGGTGGCGGGCTTGTCGATCGCCGCCGTGAGCCGGTCGGTGAGGGTCATGCCCGGCTTCCTTCCGTGGTCGGGGCCGACTCGGCCGAGGCCGGGTTCGAGGTCGGGGCCGGCTCGTAACCGGTGGAGGAGGCCAGCCCGCGCCAGGCCGCGATCTCCTGGGCGACCTGGGCGAGCTTGGCCTCGATCCTGTCCAGGCTGTCCTGGCCCAACGGCAGCCGCAGCGGCGGGTGTTCGGCCCGGGTCAGGGCCACCACGGCGCGGCCGGCCTTCGCCGGGTCGCCGAGCTGGTGGCCGCTGACCTCGGCGAACTGGGTGCGCCGGGCGCCTGCGGAGACGGCGTAGTCGTCGATGGTGCGGGAGGCCTGGCGCAGGCTGACCGGGTCGAGGAAGTCGGTCCGGAACTGGCCGGGTTCGACCACCGTGACGGCGATGCCGAGCCCGGACAGCTCGGCGTGCAGAGCCTCGGTGACGCCCTCCACCGCGAACTTGCTGGCACCGTAGATCCCGGAGCCGGCGCCCTGGCTGAACCCGCCCACCGAGCCGATGTTGACGATGTGCCCGCCGCGCTGCGCCCGCAGGGTGGGCAGGACCGCCCTGGTGACGTTGAGCAGTCCGAACACATTGGTGTCGAACAGGCTCCTGGTCTCCTCGTCCGAGGTCTCCTCGACGGCTCCGGCCACGCCGTAGCCGGCGTTGTTGACCAGGACGTCGATCCGGCCGAAGCGCTCGACGGCGCGGGCGGCGGCGGCCTCGGCGGCGGGCTGGTCGGTCACGTCCAGCGGCAGCACCAGCAGGCCGGCCCGGTCCGCCGGCAGGGCGCGCCGTGCGGAGTCGGCGTCCCTGGCCGTGGCGACGACCTGGTCTCCGGCCGCCAGGGCGGCTCGGGCGATCTCCAGACCGAGGCCGCGGGAAGCCCCGGTGATGAACCACACCATCATCCTGCTCTGCTCTTTCCGTCGGGTGGTGGGCGGGAAGTCGTGATCGGGACACCGGCCGGCTGTCGGCCGTTCCACCGATCGGTGGCCGGTCGGGTCACCGATCGGTGGGGTGCCGGATCACCGGCCGGTGGTCAGAGGTTCCCCCGGCGGGCCTGCTCGCGCTCGATCGCCTCGAACAGCGCCTTGAAGTTGCCCTTGCCGAAGCCCTTGGAGCCGCGCCGCTCGATGATCTCGAAGAAGACGGTCGGGCGGTCGACCACCGGCTTGGTGAAGATCTGCAGCAGGTAGCCGTCCTCGTCGCGGTCGGCCAGCACGCTCAGCTCCCGCAGCTCCTCGACCGGCACCCGGGTGGGGCCGATCCGCTCGGCGAGGAGGTCGTAGTAGGCGTCCGGCGTCGTCAGGAACTCGACACCGTTCGCCGCCATCTGGCGCACGGCGGCCGCGATGTCGTCGGTGGCCAGCGCGATGTGCTGGACGCCCGGGCCGCCGTAGTACTCCAGGTACTCCTCGATCTGGGACTTCTTCTTGCCGATGGCCGGCTCGGTGACGTTGAACTTCACCTTGTTGGAACCGTCCGCCAGGGCCTTGGACATCAGCGCGGAGTACTCGGTGGCGATGTCGTCGTCGGTGAACTCCTGGATCTGGGTGAAGCCCATGACGCGCTGGTAGAAGTCGATCCAGGTGTCCATCTCGCCGAGCTCGACGTTGCCCACGCAGTGGTCGACGTACTTGAAGAGGTCGCCCGAGCCGTCGCGGGGCTCACCGGCGGCCGGCTCGACCGGGACGTACCCGGGCAGGTACGGGCCCTGGTAGCGGGAGCGGTCGACGAAGGTGTGCCGGGTCTCGCCGTAGATGGCGATGCTGGCGAGCACCACGGTGCCGAACTCGTCGGTCAGCTCGTACGGTTCCTCGATGCTCTTGGCACCCCGGGCGACGGCGTGCGCGTACGCGGCGCGGGCGTCCGGCACCTGGAGGGCGATGTCGGTGACGCCGTCGCCGTGGGCGGAGACGTGCTCGGCCGTCCGGCGGGCGCGTTCGGTGGACGGGGTGACCACGGAGGTCAGCACGAACCGGACCTTGCCCGACTCCACCACGTAGGAGGCGAGGTCGGGGGCGCCGGTCTCGGGGCCCGAGTAGGCGGTGACCCGCATCCGGAAGGCCGAGCGGTAGAAGTGCGCGGCCTGGCGGGCGTTGCCCACGGCGAAGACGACCGCGTCGGTGCCGAGCAGCGGGAACGGGTCCGTCGCCAGGCCGGGCGCGGCGGAAACGGTCTGCACTGGGCTCATGGAAGGTCTTGTCCTTTCTGGGCGAGGTATTTCCGGGCAGCCGACGGAGTACGGGTCCGGAATGCGAAACCCGGAATTCGGAAATCGGAACCAGGGGTGCGGCACGGAGAGTGCGGGATACGCTCGGAGAAGTCAGGAGTGGATCCGCGACCAGCGCACGGGAAGTTCGTCCACCCAGCGGACGACCATCCCCTCCTTCCAGGACAGGCTCTCCTCGGGCACCGCGAGGGCGAGGTCGTCGACCCGCCGGGCGAGGGCCTCGATGGCGACCTGGAGCTGCATCCTGGCCAGGTGGGTGCCGGGGCAGTAGTGGTGGCCCTGGCCGAAGCCGAGGTGCGGGTTGAGGGGCCGTTCGAAGTCCAGCTCCTCCGGAGTGGAGAAGACCTCGGGGTCGCGGTTGGCCGAGGCGATCGAGCCCACCACGGCCTCGCCGGCGCGGATCACCGTCCCGCCGACCTCGACGTCCTCCGTCGCGTAGCGGGGGAACATGGTGGAGGTGTGGAACGGCGTGTAGCGGATCAGTTCCTCGATCGCGGCCGGGACCAGCTCGGGGCGTTCACGCAGCCGGGCCAGTTCACGCGGGTGCTTCATCAGCACCTGGAGGAAGTTGGCGAGCGTCAGCACGGTGTTCTGGGCGCCCGGCGCCAGCAACCGGACGGCCACCAGGACGAGTTCGTCCTCGCTGAGCCGGTCCGGGCTCGTGTCCCGGACCTTGATCATGCCGTTGAGCATGCCGTCGACCGGCTCCTGGCGGCGCAGTTCGACCAGCTTCGCCATGTAGCGGTTCAGGTTCTCCAGGTACTCGTTGATCTGCGCGGGCTCCATCGAGGTGGTGGCCACCACGGCCTGCGACCACTTCTGGAAGTCCTCGCGGTCCTCGTACGGGACGCCGAGCATCTCGCAGATGACCGTGACCGCCAGCGGGTTGATGAACTCGGCGATCAGGTCGACCGGCGGCTCCAGGGTGGCCAGCCGGTCGATCAGCTGCTCGGTGATCTCCTTGGTGAGCGGCCGCAGCCGGTCGGACTGCTTGGGGGTGAGGCCCGCGTTGGCCACCCGGCGCAGCCGGGTGTGGTCCGGCGGATCCATCGACAGCAGGCCGCGGTTCACCACCTCGCTGCCGATCCGCGGCTCGTCCCGCTTCAGCGTCTCGGCCCGGCTGAACCGGGCGTCGGAGAGCACCGTGCGGACGTCCTCGTAGCGGGTGCACAGCCAGGCCTCGTCGCCGTACGGCAGTTTCACCCTGCTCAGCGGTTCGTGCTCGCGCAGATGGCTGTAGAAAGGGTCGAGTTCGAGCCCTGTCGGCTCGCTGAACGGATAATTGCGGACCTGACGCGTTCCGTCGGCGTTCAAGTTCGGGGTCGCCTTTCCGAAGGCCGATTTAGTCGGAACGCTATCCGGAAGCCGCATGGTCGCGTCAACAACCGTTTCTTCTGGACCTTTTCAGTTGTTCTTATGCCCCCTGCTCGGCGGCGGCGCGGGCCCCGGGTATGGTCCGGATCACACCGGGGTCGTGTGTCAGGTCGTCAGCTCGCGGCCTCCCCCAGCGGGGCACTGCCGCGCTCGGTCAGCCGGGTCCGGTTCTCCCTGGCCAGTGCGATGAAGCGGCGCACGACGGGCTCCCGCTCGGCCGACCGCCAGGCGATGGCGATCTTGGTGGTGGGGACGGGGGCGGTGAACCGGCGGATGACGGTGCCGTTCGAGGCGTACCGCTGCGCCACCCGCCGGTCCATCACCGCCAGTGCGATGCCGCTCGCGACGGAGAGGCAGAGGTTCTCGTAGTCGGGATCCTCCTGGATGACGACGGGTGTCGAACCGCCCCAGACCTGCTCCACGATGCGGTCGTGCAGCTCGGGGGCCAGCTTCCGCGGCCACATGGCCACCGGTTCGCGGTGCAGTGCCTCCGGGGCGAGCCGGACGGCGCCGGTGAGGTGGTGGCCGCGCGGCAGCACGACCACCAGCTCCTCCTCGGCGAGCAGCAGCGACTCGATGTCGGGCGCCCGGCTGGTCTCGCGGGCGAAGACGACGTCCACCTCCCCGGAGCGCAGCAGCCCGAGGTTGGCGGCGGTGCAGCCGGAGTCCGTGGTGATCCGGACGTCGGGGTGGCGCCGCCGGAACTCGTCGACCAGGTCGCGCTGGCCGAGGGAGGCGCCGGAGAGGCTGTACGAGAGGTTGAGCGTGCCGCCGTTCCCCCTCGCCGCCTCGTGGATCCGGTCGCTGAGGCTGTCGTGCATGGCGAGGATCTGCTCCGCGCCCTCCAGCAGGACGAGCCCGGCCTTGGTGAGTTCGGCCCCCCTGGCCCCGCGACTGACGATCAGTCCCACGCCGAGCTCGCGTTCCAGCGCCTTGATCTGCTGCGACAGCGCGGACTGGGTGATTCCCAGCTCCTCGGCGGCCCGGCCGAAGTGGAGCTGTCCGGCGAGCACGCTGAAGTACTTCATTCGACGCAAGGACATCATCACGAATCTCCCCCCTGGGCCCGTGCGGGTCGGGCCCGCCGGGTGGATCCGATGGCTCGTCAGCCGGTCTGGGTGGCGTTGTCGCGGACGGCGGGCTCGGAGGGCGCGACCGGTTCCGCGGCGCTGCGGCGCTGCGCGCCGGCACCGGCCAGCAGTGCGAGCACGGCCAGCACCTCGGCCCCGGCGCCCGCCAGCGGCAGCCTGCCGAGCTGGTCGGCGGCGGCCAGCACGCCGCCGAGGATGGCGGCCAGGGTCTGCCCGATGTAGACGGCGCTGTTGTTGAGGGCGAGCAGCATGTCGCCGTTCTTGCCGCCGATGCTCAGCAGGCGGTGTTGGATCAGCGGGAAGCTCGCCCAGTGGACCAGGCCCCAGAGCAGCAGGCCCACGGCGGCCCCGGCGACGGAGTGCAGGGCGAAGGTGAGCAGGGCCAGGACCGCGATGAGCAGTCCGATGGTGGAGGTGAGCCCGACGGCCGGGTCGATCCGGTCGGCCAGCCACCCGCCTCCCATGACGCCGGCGAAGCTTCCGACGCCGAAGAGCAGCAGCAGCCAGGTGCGGGTGGACTCTCCGGCATGGGTGACGTCGCCCAGCATGGTGCCGAGGTAGGTGTAGACGGTGAAGGTGCCGAGGACCCACAGCAGGGTGGTGAGCATCGCGGTGGGGGCGTGCTTGGCGCGGATCGCGCCCAGCCGGGTCGCGACGCTCACGCCGGGCGCACCGGGCACCGCCGGGATGCTGCCCCACAGACCGGCCATGGTGACGACCGCCAGCAGGGCGACGAACCCGAACGCCCAGCGCCAGGAGGACAGGTTGCCGATCTCGTTGCCGATCGGCACGCCGAGGGCGATCGCACTGGTCATTCCGGCGTAGACGACCGCCAGGGCCCGCCCGCGCCGTTCGGGCGAGGTGATCCGGGCGGCCACCGCGGAGGCCGTGGCCGCGTACAGCGCGGCGCCGGCGCCGGTGATCACCCGGCTGATCAGCAGGACCGCGTAGGTGGGGGCCACCGCGGAGAGCGTGTTGCCGACCGCGAACACCGCCAGGACGGACAGCAGCAGCACCCGGCGGTCCAGCCGGGCGGTGACGCTGGCCAGGATCGGCGCCGCGACCGCGTAGGTGATCGCGAACACGGTCGAGGTCTGGCCGGCGGCCTCGGTCGAGAGCTTCAGGTCCCGGCCCAGCTCGGGGAGCAGCCCCGAGACGATGAACAGGTCGGTACCGATCGCGAACATGCCGAGGGCCAATAACCAGACCCGCCCGTTCACCGACCGTCCTCCCGCTTCCAGCCCTTGTGACATCGGTGCGCCTCTCTCGTCGTGCTCCGCCCGCGGCCCATGGCCCGTGCGGTCCGTGGCCGGCGCGACGGGCGGGGCGGGAAGTAACCGGTTATGGGGTTATCAGGTCAGCTAACCTAGCATATGGTTATGACGACGAAGGGCGCATGGTCATGACAATGGCGGAAAGAAGGCTGGACTATGTCTGGTACGGCGGTCGGCCCAGCATCGACTTCGTGAACACCCGCAGGTACCGGTTCGAGGCGGGCGGCAGCGAACTGCTCCGGGAGCCGGCCGATCTCGGCCGCTGGCTGGAGGCCGCCGGGCTCGTTCCGGACCGGGCCGTCGTGGACGAGGCCCTGCTGGCGCGCGCCCTGGAGCTGCGTGAGGCCATCGACCTCGCCCTGGTCGCGGTGGTCGAGGGCGAACCGCTCTCGCCCGAACCCGTGGCCGCCATCAACGCCTGGCTGGCCAGTGCGGCGCAGTACCCGCCGCGCCTCGACCTGGACGAGGGCGTGCCGGTGTACCGGGCCAACGCCGCCCCCGCGGACGCCTTCGGCGCGCTCTGCCGGATCGCCGTGGACGCGGCCGAGATGCTCGGCAGCGAACTGCGCACCCGGCTGCGGATCTGCGGGGGAGTCAACTGTAGTGCCAGGTTCATCGACAACTCGGCCGCCCGGCGCCGCCGTTGGTGTTCGATGGCCGGCTGCGGCAACCGGGCCAAGGCCTCCCAGTTCCGCCAGACGGCGGCCGCCAAGGCCCGGACCGGCGGTTAGCCGAGGGGGGCACGACGGCCGGGGCGCGGCCTCGGCGATACTCCTCGGATGGACGGAACAAGGGCTTCCTGGACCAACACCACCCACGACTGGGCCGCCGCCGTGGACGCGGACCA
Organism: Streptomyces sp. FH025; assembly: GCF_017427025.1. Classification (GTDB taxonomy): domain Bacteria; phylum Actinomycetota; class Actinomycetes; order Streptomycetales; family Streptomycetaceae; genus Kitasatospora. Next base: position 6,500 of record NZ_JAFLNG010000059.1, on the reverse strand, counting down.
CCTCGCGCGGATCCGGCGGGACCCGGCGGGCTTCGCGCCGGGCGGGGTGCGACACCTGGTGCTGGAGGTGCTCGCCTACGCGGCCGACGAGGCCGCCGCCCGGGGCGCCGGCCGCTGCGTGGTCACCCTGCACGGCGACGGCTCGGTCTCCGTACGGGACGACGGGCGCGGCACCGACACCCGCATCGACGAGCACGGCGAGACCGTCAAGAAGCCGGTGATGGCCACCAAGGACCTGCGGTTCTTCGACACCCCGGAGGCACAGCGGCTCCCGGACGGGCACCCGCGCCGGGGCATGTCGGTCGTCGCCGCGCTCAGCACCCGGCTGCTGCACACCAACCGCCGCCTCGACGGCGCCTGGACCCAGCGCTACGAGCACGGCATCCCGGTCACCGACCTCGACCCGATCGAGCCCGACGGCACCACCGGCACCTGCGTGACCTTCCACCCCGACGAATCGCTGCTCCTGCGGAGCCCGTTGGACCCGGACCGGCTGGCCCGGTCGGCGGTGCGGTGGCCCCTCCTGGAGGTGCGCGTCGACGACCGGCGGGCCGACGGGTAGGGCACCGACGGGCAGGTCCGAGGGCGGCGACGAGGAGCGGGTGCGCGATCTGACGCACCGCGAGGGCTCCCGGGGGATGCCCCGGGTGTGCCCCGGGTGGCGGATCCCGGTGTACGGCGCGAGGGTGACTGGCGGGGGGACCGTCCGAGGAAAGAGCGAGCATGCCTGAAGTCACCACTCCGTACGCGACCGGCACCCCGTGTTGGGTCGATCTGATGGCGCAGGACCAGCAGGCCGCGCTGGACTTCTACCGCGACCTGTTCGGCTGGCAGGGGCAGGCCGGCCCGGCCGAGTTCGGCGGATACGCGGTCTGCCAGCTCAACGGCAGGGCGGCCGCCGGCATCGGCCCGGCGATGGCCCCCGAGGGAATGCCGGAACCGCCCACCGTGTGGACCGGCTACCTGGCCTCCACCGACGCCCAGGCCACCCAGGACGCGATCGTCGCCGCCGGCGGCACCCTGCTGGTCCCGGTGGTGGACGTCGGCGGCCTCGGGCGGATGCTGATCGCCGCCGACCCGCAGGGCGCGGTGTTCGGTGTGTGGCAGCCCGGAGAGTTCTCCGGCGCGCAGGTGGTCAACGAGCCCGGCGCGCTGACCTGGAACGAACTGCACACCAGCGACGTCCAGGCCGCCACCGCGTTCTACGGGGAGGCCTTCGGCATCGAGATCGAGCCCTCGGAGGGCGCGGACGCCTACTGGGAGCTGAAGGTCGGCGGCCGGAGCGTCGGCGGTGTCTCGCTGCTCGCCAACGACCCGCCCGGCACCCCGGCCCACTGGCTGACCTACTTCGCGGTCGACGACACGGACTCCTCCGCCGACGCCGTGGTCAAGCGGGGCGGCACCGTGCTCGCACCGCCCTTCGACATGGTGGCCGGCCGGATGGCGGTGGTCGCCGACCCGCAGGGCGCCCCGTTCGCGATGATCAGGCTCGCTCCGAGGTAGCCCGCCGCGCCACCGCGCGAACCCCGCCCGTCCGGACCGCGCCGGACGGGCGGGCGCGCTTCCCCGCTCGTCCGGGCTCACCCGTATGGGTGAACGCGGTCGACTGATCGGCCCGCTGCGACCGGGCGGTGCTCAGGAGTGGGCGAAGAGCGTGCTGGCGAGGGCGACGTGGACGGCGGTGCCGCCCAGGATGCTCAGAACGGCGTTGCGCCGCCACAGGTGCAGGCCGAGGGTGGCGGCCAGGGCGATGACGGTGGGAGCCGCCCGCAGCGGGCTGGTGAGGGGGAGGTCGCGCAGGGCGTAGACGGTGAGGATCACCATCACGCCGACCGGCATCCGCTCGCTCAGGTGGTGCAGCACGGCACTGGCCCGCAGCGGGGCGAGGGCGGCGAAGGGCAGCGCGCGCAGGCCCCAGGTGACGGCGGCCGACACGCCGATGGCGGCGAGCAGGTAGGGCGTGTCAGGCACGGGCCGACTCCTTCGGGGCGGGGGTGCGGTGCCGGGTGAGGGCGCGTCGGGCCAGCAGCCCGGCGGTGAACAGCGCGGTGGCGGCGAGCAGCATCTGGCCGGGGAAGAGGAAGCGCGCGGCGAGTGCGCAGACCAGGGCCAGCGCGGGCGTGGGGACGTCGCGCCGGGCCCGGTAGGCGTCGACGGCGAGCACGACGAACAGCGCGGTGAGCGCGAAGTCCAGGCCGACCAGCCGGGCGGGCACCAGTGCCCCGAACAGCGCGCCGGCGGTCGCGCCGGCGACCCAGTAGAACTGGCAGAGCACCTGGAGCCAGATGATGCGCCGCCCGCTCCAGGAGCGCGCCTGCCGCCCGGTGGTCAGGGCGTAGGCCTCGTCCGTCATGGCGAAGGTGCTGTACGCCCGGCCGAACCGGCCGCCGACCCGGTGCAGCGGGAAGGACAGGGCGTAGAAGACGTGCCGGAAGTTCACCAGCAATGCCGTCAGGGCGATCTGCGCGAGCGGGGCGACCGCGACGACGAGCCCGATCAGCAGGAACTCCAGCGACCCGGCGTAGACCAGCGCGGTGAAGGCGGTGGCCCACCACCAGCTCAGGCCCGCGTGGACGACGAGCACGCCGAACGCGATGCCGAGCGGGAACAGGCCCAGGCCGACGGAGCTGGAGTCCCGGAGCGCGGCCGCCAGGTCGTTCCGGGCGGTCGGCGCGGCGGCGTTGGTTTCGGCGGCGTTGGTTTCGGCGGCGTTCGTTTCGGTGGCGTTCGTATCGCAGGCGTTCGTTTCGGCGGCGGGCGTGGGTGGCGGAACGGGACGGGGGAGCGTCCCGCCGGGGGCGGAATTCATGGGGAAATTCTAGGCCGGATTCCCGGTAATATGGTTTCCAATTATTGCCCTGGAGTCGCGCTGTGAGTAATAGAGAAATGCTGGACGGCATCGATCGTGAAATTTTGTTCCACCTGCGTCAGGACGGTCGGCTGACCAACGTCGAACTGGCCAAGCGGGTCGGCCTCACGCCACCGCCCTGCCTGCGCCGGGTCAAGCGGCTGGAGGAGGCCGGGGTCATCGCCGGATACCGGGCCCGGATCGACCCGGCGGCGGCGGGCCGGGCGTTCGAGGTGGTGGTCGCGGTCGAGATCGGCGTCAACGACCTGCAGACGGTGGAGGAGTTCGAGTCGACGGTGGCCTCCTACGAGGAGGTGGTCGAGTTCCGCCGGCTCTTCGGCCGCCCCGACTACTTCATCCGCGTCGCGGTCGCCGACCACGCCGCCTACGAGGGCTTCCTCACGGCCCGGCTCATGGGGCTGCCGGCCGTCGCCCGGGTCGACTCGCATCTGACCATGAAGATCATCAAGAACGACGGCTGAGCGGGTGCCTTTGCGGGGTGCGGGCGCCCGGGGGAGGCTATGAGGAGGCGTGCGGGGGACGGCGTCCGCCGTCCGGCGGCGCGCCGCCACCCAGACCCCCTCTCACGGGACGCACCCATGGACCCGACCATCACCCCGGCCGAGCTGGCCGCCGCAGCCGACCCCGACACCTTCGGGCGCTACCTGGCCGGCATCAAGCCGCACGGCCACATGGACCACCACCCCGGCCGCTCGTCGTCCGTACGCACCGCGGAGTACGAGGGCCACCGGATCAGGATCGTCACCACCTACGACATCACCGTGGACGACCGTCCGCTCCCGGCCGAGCTCGACGTGGACGACGACGGCATGCTGACCTGCCACGGCCTGCCCACCTACCAGTTCCTCTCCGCGATGGACACCGTCAAGGCGCTGATCCGCCACTTCCCCGACCACTTCGGGATGGGGGACTGAGATGCCCGTCGTCCGGAAGAACATCCTCAAGGACGCCACCGCACGCGACGACTACATCGCGGGCGTCCTGGCGCTCAAGCAGGAGCGGACCGCCTTCACCACCGACCAACTCGGCGTGCCCGGGCCCCCGGCCCCGGTGTTCACCTACGACCAGTTCGTGATCTGGCACTGCTGGACGATGATGACCCCCGTCCCGCCGGGCGGTGACCCGCTGAAGCGCAACGCCGCCCACCGCGGGCCGATCTTCCTTCCCTGGCACCGGGTGATGCTCAGTCTGCTGGAGGTGAAGATCCAGAAGATCCTGGGCAAGCCGGATTTCGCCCTTCCCTACTGGGACTGGGCGGCCGACGGCGACCTCGGATCCCCCACCAACGCCACCGTCTTCACCCCGGCCTACCTGGGCGGCGACGGCGACCCGGTCACGACCGGGAAGTTCGCCTTCGACCCGAACGACCCGGCGACCTTCAGCGTCCGCATCGACAGCGACCCCAGCGGGATGCCGATGCAGGCCGACCCGCCCCGCGGCCTGCGCCGCTCCTTCGCCGCGGACTGGCCCACCCTGCCGACCAGCGGCGAGGTCAAGACCACCCTCGCCTACGCGCCGCCGGCCGGCGGCAAGCCCACCGACCGGTACGACACCCCCAAGTTCAACGTCTCCTCGCAGGGCTTCCGCAACCTGCTCGAAGGCTGGATCCCGAGCAACCCCGCCCGCCCGGTCCACATGCACAACCAGGTCCACGTGTGGATCGGCGGCGACATGGCCCCCAGCACGTCCCCCAACGACCCGGTGTTCTTCCTCCACCACTGCAACGTCGACCGGATCTGGGAAGGCTGGATGAACCGCTTCGGCCGGCTCTACGCCCCCGACATGACCTTCCCCGCCGCCACCTACAAGGGCGAGCGGATCGGCGACTCGATCGTCTCCCCGCTCGGGCCCACCACGACCCCGGCCTCCGTCCTCGACATCTCCGCGGTCTACAGCTACGACGTGCTGCCGTGAACGGCTAGCGCGGTGCCGTGACACCTGGCGCGGGCCGGCACACGAACCCCCGGCGTGCGGCGCCTGCAATCATTGCGGTTGCAAATATGGCGCGAGTGCAACTATTGTTAAGGCCTGTAAGGCGCAGTAGTCATCGCATGAAGGGTTCGCGCCGTGCCTCTCGCACTCATCGCCCTGGCCATCGGGGCCTTCGGGATCGGGACCACCGAGTTCGTGATCATGGGCTTGCTGCCCGAGATCGCGGGCGACTACGGAGTCTCCATCCCCACCGCCGGTCTCCTGGTCACCGGCTACGCGCTCGGCGTCGTCGTCGGCGCGCCGCTCATGACGGTGCTCGGCACCAAGGTCGGCCGCAAGAAGATGCTCATGCTCCTGATGGGCCTGTTCGTCCTCGGCAACCTGCTCTCCGCCGTCGCGCCGAGCTTCCCGCTGATGCTCGCCGGCCGCATCGTGACCTCACTGGCCCACGGAGCCTTCTTCGGCATCGGCTCCGTCGTCGCCGCCGAGCTGGTCGCCCCGGAGAAGAAGGCCGGGGCCATCGCCACCATGTTCACCGGGCTGACCGTCGCCAACATCGTCGGCGTGCCGCTGGGCACCTTCGTCGGCCAGGCCGTGGGCTGGAGGACCACCTTCGCCGTGGTCGCCGCGCTCGGCGTCGTCGGCCTGCTCGGCATCGCCAGGCTGGTGCCGGACATGCCCCGGCCCGAGGGCGCCCACCTGCGCCGCGAGCTCACCGCCCTGCGCAACCCGCAGGTGCTGCTCGCGATGGCGATGACCGTCCTCGGCTTCGGAGGCGTCTTCGCCGCGATCACCTACATCGCGCCGATGATGACCCACGTCACCGGCTACTCCGACGGCGCCGTCACCTGGCTACTCGTCCTCTTCGGCATCGGCATGTTCCTCGGCAACCTCCTCGGGGGCCGCTACGCCGACCGCAAGCTGATGCCGATGCTCTACGCCACCCTCGGCGGCCTCGCCGTCGTGCTCGCCCTGTTCACCCTCACCGCCCACGACAGGATCGCGGCCGCCGCCACCATCCTGCTGGTCGGCGCGCTCGGCTTCGCCACCGTCCCGCCGCTGCAGAAGCGCGTCCTGGACCAGGCCCACGAGGCGCCCACCCTGGCCTCCGCCGTCAACATCGGCGCCTTCAACCTCGGCAACGCCCTCGCCGCCTGGCTCGGCGGCATCGTGATCTCCGCCGGCCTCGGCTACACCGCCCCCAACTGGGTCGGCGCGATCCTCGCCGCCGCGGCCCTCGCCCTCGCCTTCTGGTCCGCCGCGCTGGAGCGCCGCGCCCCCGCGGGCGAGCCCGTCACCGACGGCGCCCGCGCACCGAAGGTCCCCGTCCACCACTGACCTCCACCGAAACCACCTCGTTCGAGGGCCACGCCCTCGGCAAACGCACCGAACGAAAGACCGGAGCATCATGAGCACCCCCGCCATTCCCACCGTGAAGCTCAACAACGGCGTCGAGATCCCGCAGCTCGGCTTCGGTGTCTTCCAGGTCCCGGACGACGAGACCACCGCCGCCGTCTCCTCCGCGCTGGAGGCCGGCTACCGCAGCATCGACACCGCGGCGATCTACGGCAACGAGACCGGCGTCGGCCGGGCGCTGGCCGCCTCCGGCCTGCCGCGCGAGGACCTGTTCGTCACCACCAAGCTGTGGAACGCCGACCAGGGCTACGACGCGACCCTGCGCGCCTTCGACGCCAGCCTG
>NZ_JAFLNG010000589.1 GCF_017427025.1 Streptomyces sp. FH025 | reverse complement strand
CGCCAGCACCAACCCGTACACCGACCCCACTGCACGCCGCGCCTTCCTCGACCGGAAGGCGCGGCTGCGCCAACTACCCTCGGTGGAGCGTGATTTCATCCGCCTCGGTGAGATGCCGGACCTGAGTCGCTGGCTGGAGCAGATCCGGGCCACTGGCGGCTGTGCCGAACCGGTCTACCTCGCCGGGCACACCACCACCCTCGACGGCGACACCGGTGAAGTCCTGCGTCACTACTCGACCGCCACCGAACCCGGTGGCCGGCTCGCCGTCCGCTGCCGGAACCGCCGGGCCTCCCGTTGTGCATCCTGCTCCCGGGAGCACAGCGGCGACACCTTCCACCTGGTCCGCTCCGGCCTGGTCGGCGGCAAGGGCGTCCCGGAAGCGGTACGGACGCGCCCACGGCTGTTCGTCACCCTGACCGCGCCCTCGTTCGGGCCGGTCCACCGGGCGGGAGAGTGCCATCCGACCCGGCGCCGACGCTGCGAACACGGCAGGTGGCACGGCTGCGGCCGGACCCACCTGGACACCGACCCGCTCATTGGTCAGCCGCTCTGTGCCGACTGCTACGACTACCCGGGCCACATCCTCTGGAACGCCATGGCCCCGGCGCTGTGGAAGGCCTTTCGCGACAACCTCTATAACCACCTCGCTGCCCGCGCGGCTCTTGGCCGGTCGGAGGTGCGCACCCTGGTTCGGGTCTCGGCCGCCAAGGTCGCCGAGTATCAGAAGCGCGGTGCTATCCACTTCCACGCCGTCATCCGACTCGATGGATCCGATGGGCCCGCCAGCCCGCCTCCGTCCTGGGCAACGGGAGATCTCCTCCTGGAGGCCGTCCGTTCGGCGGCTGCTGTCGTGGCGCTGCCCTGCCCCGACTCGGCGGCCTACGGCGGAGGACGGTTCGGCTTCGGTGCCCAGCTCGACGCCCACCCCCTCACCAACGGGCAAGGTGAACGACTCACGGACGACGCTGTGGCTGCCTACGTCGCTAAGTACACGAGCAAGAGCGTGGAGGCCGCTGGCGCTGTCGACCGCCGCATCACCTCCCTTGCAGAGATACGGGCTCTGCGTGTCACTCCGCACGTCCGAGCCCTGATCGCCACGGCCTGGCGTCTCGGTGGGCTGCCCGAACTGCAGCACCTGCGCCTACGTGCCTGGGCCCACATGCTCGGCTACCGGGGGCACTGCCTCACCAAGACACGGTCCTACTCCACTACATATGGGCAGCTCAGAGCCGCCCGTGCCGAACATGCCCGTGGCCTGTACGCCGACTGGGACAGCGAGACCGCGGTCGAAGGTGCCTGGCGCTTCGTCGGAACCGGTCACACTCCGGCCGAAGCGCTCATCGCTGCCGGCATTGCCGAAGACCTCGCCACCAACCGGGAGATCGTCCGTACGGAGCAGGTAGGGGAGAGGGCGTGACTACCAAGGACGCGAGGGCCGGACTGTCGACCGGTTCTCGCGTGGCGGTACCGGCTCCATCGCGACGGAAGGCGGCCCGAGCCGCGATCATCGAGAGCGAGATTGTCATCGTGGACGATGAGGGCCGAGAAGAGCCGTACGACTCGGCCAAGCACTGATCGCCGGTAGCCCCCGCCACGATGACGGGGGCTACCGGTGTCAGAGCTTGCTCGCGAAGTCGTCTTCCTTGATGACCAGCCGATCGCGGTAGTCCTTGGGGATCCTGAGCTTGAGGTGCACAGCGGGCTGGCGTTGCCCCGGGATCTTGGTGCGGGTGACCTTGCAGGTCACGCCCACACGGAGCAGGTCGGCAGCCATGGCCTCCATGCCTCCTGCCTCCCAGTGCTCCCGGAAGGTCTTGCCGTTGGCCGCGTTGACCCACCGGTCCTTGGTGGACTCGGGGTCGATGGTCGCCAATTCGTCAATGAGCTGGTTCAGTGTCTCCTCCGCCTGTTCCTGGGTGAACGAGGTGCGGGCGAAGCGTCCGCCGGGTTCCAAGCCCTTCATGTAGTAGGAGACGGACTCCTCCAGCTGATTCTTCCTCTTCAGGGCCTCGGCGCCCTTGGCGTACTCCCTGACCAGGACCGGCTCGTCGCCGAGCACCTTGAGCACGTCCCGTACGAGGGCCGCATTGACTCCGTCCGGGTCGTTCACCCCGGCCCCGCCGCCCTTGCAGCCGCTGCACCGCATGTACTTGTACTGGACGCCCTTGGTCGTCGTGACCTGCACCGTGATGTTGGTGTCGCAGTCCTCGCACACGAAGACTCCGAGGAATTTGGTGGCTCCGCCCTCCTGTCGGGCGGGCTGGTTCTTTCCCCACCTGTCGAGGTCCCTGCCGAGCTGGGCGAACTCGTCCTCCGTGAAGACCGCCTCGGCGACCTTGATCGGCTTGCCGTCCTTGCCGAGGATCAGTTTCGACTTCCGGCCGACCCCACTCCTGTCCTCCTCTACCCGGTACCCCATGAGCGCGGGGTTCCTGAGCCTCCGCAGGTGGGTGGACGTGGTCAGTCCCTCGGAGCCCGGGACGCCTGCGCGCTTGATGATCCGCACCTGCCTCGACGCGGAGATCTTCGACGCCCGGCGCCGGCTCCAGTGCAGCACCTTGTAGGCGGTCTCATCGATGGCCAGGACGGTCCTGCCGTTCTCGTCCACGACCGTCTTGTAGCCGTAGGGCGGCTTGCCGACCAGCCATTCCGCCTGGGTCTTGGCGTAGTCCCAGAGGCTGGTGACGCGGGTGGAGGTGTTGGCCGCCTCGATCTCGGCGATCCCGCCGATCAGCGTGATCATGACCTTGCCGACCACGGTGGTCAGGTCGATGGCGTCGTTCTTGGAGACGAGGTTCTTCCCGTACTTCAGGCACCAGTCGATCATGGTGCTGAGGTCCGAGAGCCGTCGCACGAAGCGGTCAAGCTTCCAGAACAGCAGGACGTCGAACTCCGGCGCCCGGTTGTTCAGCCAGTCCCCGAGCTGCTTGCGCTTCCACGGCGGGACTTTCGTGGCGCTCACGTTGAGGTCACTCGCCACCCCGATCACGCGCACGCCCATGTCGCGGGCCAGGATGCGCAGGTCCAGCTCCTGTCGGACCGGAGACGTCGTCTCGTCCGTGAGCACGCTCAGCCGGATGGAGAGGAGAGCTCGGGGAGCATCCTCGGGCAACTGGGCTTCCGCCCGCTTCAGATCCTTCAGGAGCTTCAGGTCCGCCGGCGACCACTCGGCGTCCACGTCGTACTGCTGCTGTCGCTGCTGCGCCGATACGGCGCGCTTCGCACCTCGTCCCATGTCAGGGACGGTAGCGAGCTTTTTGGATCTATGTCCATATGGCCGCAGATGGACACCCACATCCAGATCGGCCCGACGGGCAAGAAGATGCTGCCGCTGACGGTCGTCAACAAGTAGGCGTCGTACGTTCCTCGGCCCCCGTTCGGTGTGTTCCGGACGGGGGCCTAGGAGTGTGGCTGACCAGGGGCGGAGCGAGGGGTGCGGCGGGGCGCGTACCCTTTGAGGTGACAGAGTCCGGGCAGTGGCGGGAAAGCGCCGCGCCGGACGGGGACAATTGACTAAAGGACTGAGCGACCCTGGCACGCCGTACGCCCGACGGTCCGCCGCCCGCGCCGACGGTGCAGCGGATTCGTCTCCGCTACACCAAGCGCGGCCGGCTCCGCTTCACCAGCCACCGCGACTTCCAGCGCGCCTTCGAGCGCGCCCTGCGCCGGTCCGCCGTTCCGATGGCCTACTCGGCCGGCTTCACCCCGCACCCGAAGGTGTCCTACGCCAACGCGGCCCCGACCGGGGTGGCGAGCGAGGCGGAGTACCTGGAGATCGGCCTGGCCGCCGTGCGCGATCCCGAGCAGCTGCGGGCGCAGCTGGACGGGTCGCTGCCGGCGGGTCTGGACGTGATCGACGCGGTCGAGGTCCGGACGCCCAACTTCGTGGAGCGCCTGGAGGCCTCCGAGTGGCTGGTCCGGCTGGACGGCGTGGAGCCGGTGGAGGCCGCTTCGGCGGTCGCGCGGTTCCTCGCCGAGGAGAAGGTCGAGGTCGAGCGCCGGACCAAGAACGGCGTGCGGGTCTTCGACGCGCGCGGTGCGGTGGCGGCACTCGAAGCCGTCGAGCCGCAGGTCGACGCCGGTACGGACACGGCCGCCGGAACGGACCGCGATGTTCGGACCGGCCGTCCCTGTGCGATACTGCGCCTGGTAGTACGACACGCCACACCCGCCGTACGACCCGACGACGTATTGTCCGGTCTCCGTGCGACGGCCGACCTGGCGCCGCCGGTCCCCGCAGAGGTGACCAGGCTGGCGCAGGGGCCGCTCGACGAGGAGTCGGGCACGGTGACCGACCCGCTGGCGCTCGACCGCGCCGCGGCCCCGGCCGGCTGAGAAACGGCTGCCGGGCCGCGCGCTACCGCGTCCGCCTAGGGGGCGGAGGCCGGGTCCAGTGCCTCACTGGACCCGACGGCCCTCCAGGGTTTCCGCGGCTCCCCAGGGGAGCGAGCGTCGTCGCAGCACAGGCCGGCCACTCGGGGCCCGCCGACCAGGACGGTCGGTGGGCCCGGGACCCCGTCCGGGAGCCACCCGGGGTTGGGGGACGGCGCAGCTTGGGAAAACCTCAGAAGACTGGTCAGACCAGAAGACTTTCGACACCCCGCCGAGCGCGGGGCGCCGAGCGAGACTACGAGCCCCTGTGCGGCTTCGCGTCCGCGCGGCGGCACCGTGAAAGGGTCCGGCCCGAGCATCGTCGCGATGCCGGCCGCCCACCGGTGCCGAGCCGTGCCCGGATGTGGAGCCCGGGGGCCTGACGGGAGATCCACCCGCATGCTCGATAACACCGATCCGCAGCAGTCTGCGGCAACGGAACAGAACGAAACCGCCGCGACCGGTGGCGAGGGCGCGTCCGCCGCGCCGCCGCGCCGTCGTCGCCGGGCGGTGTCCCGCCCGGCGGGCACCCCGCAGGGTGCGGCCGCCGAGGCGGCC
>NZ_JAFLNG010000588.1 GCF_017427025.1 Streptomyces sp. FH025 | reverse complement strand
TGGTCTGCGCGAAGTCCTCGTAGAACTGGCCGATCCCGTAGAACTCCCCGGGCGTCGACAGCGCAACCAGCTCGTCCGCCGCGTCCGCCAGCCTACGGGTCCAGCCCCGCGGGGCGACGGGGACGGCGAGGACCACCCGGGCCGCGCCGTGGTTCCGGGCGATCAGGCACGCCGCGAGGGCGGTCGAACCGGTCGCGACCCCGTCGTCCACCACGATCGCCGTACGGCCGGCGAGCTCGGCACGGGGCCGGTCACCCCGGTAGCGCCGGGCCCTGCGGTCCAGCTCGACCCGCTCCCGTGCCTCCACCGCGGCCAGGTCCTCCTCGGAGGTCCGCGTCGCCCGTACCACCGCCTCGTTGACGATCCGCACCCCGCCCTCGCCGATCGCTCCCATGCCCAGTTCCGGCTGGAACGGCACGCCGAGCTTGCGCACCACGATCACGTCCAGCGGCGCGTGCAGCACCTTCGCGACCTCGGCCGCCACCGGAACACCACCACGGGGAAGCCCGAGGACGACCACGTCCTCGCCCCCGAGGTGCCCGACCCGCTCGGCGAGGCGACGCCCCGCGTCCACCCGGTCGACGAAGTACATGACCCGTTCTCCTCCTGCACGGGGACCACGGCCGGACCCGGCCGCCCGCGCCGGGCCGCCACGTCCCACGATCCTCCTTCCACCGGAGGCGCGCGAACGACCGGGGCGACGCGCCGGCGCCGTCCCCGGCTCCCGGAGGGACCCGCGCGCCGGGGACGGACGTGCCGGGGCGGCAGCGGCAGAGGAGCATGGAAGGAGTAGGGCGAACCGGCGACCGCACGCCGCCCGGTCATCGGGCCGCGCCGAGCCGGGCAGTTCGCACGGTCGAGGCGCACGCGCTGGAGGTCCCCGTGAGCAGCACTCCCGTACCGGGGTCCGCCGGACCGGTCGTGGTCGGCACGGACGGCTCGGAGCACGCCCGCAGGGCCGTGCTCTTCGCCCTGCGGGAGGCGCAGATGCGCGGCGTCGCCGTGCGGGCCGTCCGTGCCTACGGCTCCGGCCACGCCGACCCGTCGGACCTGGGCACGCCCTCCTGGCCCCGCACGAGCGGAGCATTGCCGACGCACCTGCACGACGTCGTCGCCCGCGAGGTGACGGACTCCGTCGAGGAGCTTCGCCGACAGGTCGGCGAGCCGTTCGTCGAGGTCGAGGTCCGCTGCGAGCGCGGCCGCCCCGCCGAGGTCCTGCTGGACGCGAGCCAGGGCGCGGGTCTGCTCGTGGTCGGCACCCGCGGCGCCGGTGTCTGGGGCCGCCTCGCCTTCGGCTCCACCAGCACCGAGGTCGTCCGCCACGCCCACGTCCCCGTTGTCGTGGTGCCGCCCGAGGCGCCCGCCGCACCCGCGTGAACCTGACGTGCGAGCCCGGGCAGGGTCCATCACCAGCCAGGCGTGGGCCCACCGGCCCATGCCGGGACGCCTCCGCGGAGCCACGATGAGAGGCAGTTCCCCCACCGGCTCGGGCCCCTCGTAGGAGGAGGTGAACTCCCATGCGTCCGGAGATCACCGTGGGCCTCGACGGCACCCCCGAAAGCCTGTCGGCCGCCCGCTGGGCAGCACACGAGGCCGAACTGCGCGAACTGCCCGTACGGCTGCTGCACCTGTGGCTGTTCAGCCCCGTCGCAGAGCAGCCACCCCCCGGCCCGGAAGTGGAGACCGCCGCGGGGCACCGCATCCTCCGGGATGCGGAGAGCGACCTGCGCGAGCACTACCCGGACCTTCCCGTCACCACCGAACTGCTCCCCGCCGTCACCCCGGCGGCACTGCTGTCCGCCGCGGGCGCCCCGGAGCTGCTGGTGCTCGGTTCGCAGGGCATCGGCACGGGCGACGGCTTCCTGATCGGCTCGCTCGCCCTGTACACCGTCGCCTGCTCCGAGCGCCCGGTCGTCCTCGTACGCGCCTACGACCACCCGGACGGCACCATGACCCCGGCCGCGCAGTCCGGGCCGGTCGCCGTCGCCGTGAGCCTGCGCTCCGGCTACGACGGCGTCCTGGAGGCCGCCTTCGACGCCGCCGACCGACGGCACACCTCGCTGCTGGCCGTCCACGCCACCAGCCGCCGCCCGGCCCTCACCGCCTGGCAGGGCCCGCCCGACGAGAGCGTCCAGCAGGCGGACCGCCACGCACTGAGCGCGGCGCTGCGCCCCTGGCAGGAGAAGTTCCCCGGTGTCGACGTCGTGGAGCGGCTCAGCCACGAGAGCCCCGCCCGGGCCGTCATCGACGCCGCCACCGGCGCCCGACTGCTCGTGGTCGGCCGCGGCGGGTACCGCACCCCCCTCGCGCCCCGGATCGGCCCCGTCACCCAGGCCGCGATCCACCACGCGCCCTGCCCGCTGGCCGTCATCCCGCACGACTGACGCCGTGGGGCCCGCGTCCCGCGTCCACGAAGGAGCGACAACCATGCACCGCACCGTCCAGGACGTGATGACCAAGGAGGTCGTCGTCGCGCACCGCGACACCGCCTTCAAGGACATCGCCGACCTGTTCGACCGCAACGACATCAGCGCCGTCCCGGTCGTCGACGACGCCGACCACCCGGTCGGCATCGTCTCCGAGGCCGATCTCATCCGCGCACAGGCCCGCCAACCGGACGTCACCGGCCGCTCCGAGGCCCGCTGGCTCCCTCCCCACGGCAGGTCCAGGGCCGAGGCCGAGCGCGCCGGCACCCTGATGAGCAGCCCGGCCGTCACGGCGCGGCCGGAATGGACCCTGGTGGAGGCCGCCCGGCTGATGGACCGCCGAAACGTCAAGCACCTGCCGGTGACCGACCGCGACGGCCGCCTGGTCGGCATCCTCAGCCGCCGCGACCTGCTGCGGCCCTTCCTCCGCCCCGACGACATACTGCGGCGCGAGATCATCGTGGACGTCCTCGACCGCACGCTCCGGCTCCCGCCCGACGCCGTCGACGTCACCGTCGACAACGGTGTCGTCACCCTGACCGGCACGGTCCGACGCAAGAGCCTCGTCCCCGTCGTCGAGCGCCTCTGCCACGCCGTCGACGGAGTCGTGGCCGTCCACCAGACACTCCGCTACACGTCCGACGACAGCCACATCGACATCGGCGCCGCGTGACACGCGGCGTGCCCGGACCGCAGTGCGCGGCCACCCTCTCGAACCGCCCCGAGGGGTGGCTCGCCCGCGTCCTGCTCGTCGGCGGGCTCCGACGGCCGGGCCCGTCGAAGAATCCGACCACCGGGAGAACACGATGACCAACCCGCGGATCCTGTGGGGCACCGCCCATCCCGCACTCGGGGACGCCGTCGCGGAGGCCCTCGGCACCGAGCCGGTCGAGTGCGAGGTGGAACGCTTCCCCGACGGCGAATTGCAGCCCGTCGTCGGCCACGTGCGGGGCGAGGACGTGTACGTGGTCCAGCCCACCGGTCCCGGGGTGAACGAGCACCTGGTCGAGCTCCTGCTGCTCCTGGACGCCTGCCGCCGCGGCGGCGCGCAGCGGGTCACCGCCGTGGTGCCGTACTTCGGCTACGCCCGGCAGGACCGCCGGACCCGGGCCGGGCAGTCGGTCGGCGCCCGGGTCGCCCTCGACGCGCTGGCGGCGGCCGGCGCCGACCGGCTGGTCGTGATCGACCCGCACACCCCGGCCCTCGAAGCGATGAGCGCCGTCCCGGTCGAGACGCTGACCGCCACACCGCTGCTCGCCGACACCCTCACCGAGTACGTGCCGGACGCCACCGTCGTGGTCTCGCCGGACCTCGGGGCCGTCAAACTCGCCGAGCGCTACGGCACGTTGCTCGGCCGACCGGTCGCCGTCGTTCGCAAGACCCGGCTGTCCGGCACCGACGTCCGGGCCGAGGAACTCGCCGGAGACGTCGCAGGCAGACCGACGCTGATCGTCGACGACATGATCAGCACCGGCGCCACGATCGAGGCGGCCGTCCGCGTCCTGCTGGCTCACGGCTCGGCTCCCGACATCAGCGTCGCCACCACCCACCCCCTGCTCGTGGGCCGCGCCCCCGAACGGCTCGCACACCTGCCGGTCAGCGTCCTCGTGGTCACCGACACCGTTCCCACGGGCCGGGTGCGCACCCTGCCGCACCGCGTACGGACCGTGGCCCCACTGCTCGCCGAAGCCGTCGCCCTGCTCCACGGCGGCGAACCGCTCGACACCCTCCTGATGAGCGGCTGACACGAGGCGCCGCGACGGTCCGCCGGGCGTTCGCCGCGGCTCCCGCACTCCGCCGCGCTCTCATCCCGGCGTCGCGTCCCGGGAACGCGGCAGGGCCGGGTGGCCCCGTTCGGTGGAGGCGACCGGACCTTGGGGCGGAGCGGGTGACCTGGGCACGGTGGTGGTGTGGAAACGAGAGCGGGTTCCTCCACGAGTGGGGAGGACCCCACGGCGCGCCGGATCGTGGTGGGGGTGGACGGTCGGCCGTCTCCAGGCAAGCGCTGCGGTGGACCGTCGGCCCGGGCGGGCTCACTGGCGTCGTGGGTCGGACCCCGCCCGGCACTGCCGGTGCCCCCGCCCGGGGGATCGGAGGTCTGACCCGCGACACATGGCACCCGTACGACGACGACCACGATCGTGAACGGAGGAATTCCGATGGCAACCGAACCAGTGGCCAGCCAGACCCCGCAGGTCGAAGTCGAAGCGCGGGGCGACCTTCCGCCCGGCACGGGGGAACTCGCCCGCAACAAGGTCCTCACCCTGCTCGACAACGTGTCCGAGCCCGTCCTGTCCGTCCGCATCCGGCTCACCCGCACGCACAACCCCGCCACCGAGCGCCCCTTCGTCGCGCAGGCCAACCTCGACGTCAACGGCCGTGCCGCCCGAGCGCACGTGGCGGCCGAGTCCATGTCCGAGGCGATCGACCGGCTGCGCGACCGCCTCGCCCTGCAACTGACCCGGCTGCGCAGGCACCGGGAAGCCGGGCGCGGCAGCGCGCCGAAGCCGGGTGA
>NZ_JAFLNG010000587.1 GCF_017427025.1 Streptomyces sp. FH025 | reverse complement strand
CGCCCGGCCGGGCCCATCCCCGGCTCGCCGCCGCCCCCCGCACAACGTGAAAGAAGAGAAACCAGTGACCGCTGAAAACCGTACCGTGGTCGTCACGGGTATCGGCGCCTTCACGCCGCTGGGCGGCGACGCCGCCACCACCTGGGAGAACCTGGTCGCCGGGCGCTCCGGAGTGGCGGCCCTGACCGAGGAGTGGGCCCAGGAGCTGCCGGTCCGGATCGCCGCACGCACCGCGGTCGAGCCGGGCGAGATCCTGCCCCGCCCGCTGGCCCGCAAGCTGGACCGCTCCGCCCAGTTCGCGCTGATCGCCGCCCGCGAGGCCTGGGCCGACGCCGGCTTCGAGACCCCGGCCACCGACGAGTCCTCCAAGCTCGCCCCCGAGCGCCTGGGCGCCGTCATCGCCTCCGGCATCGGCGGCGTGACCACCCTGCTCGACCAGTACGACGTGCTGCGCGAGAAGGGCGCCCGCAAGGTCTCCCCGCACACCGTCCCGATGCTGATGCCCAACTCCCCGGCGGCCAACGTCGGTCTGGAGGTCGGCGCCCGCGCCGGTGTGCACACGCCCGTCTCCGCCTGCGCCTCCGGCGCCGAGGCGATCGGCTACGCGATCGAGATGATCCGCAGCGGCCGCGCCGACGTCGTGGTGGCCGGCGGCACCGAGGCGGCGATCCACCCGCTGCCGATCGCCGCGTTCGCCAACATGATGGCGATGTCCAAGAACAACGACGACCCCGAGCGCGCCTCGCGTCCGTACGACCAGGCCCGCGACGGCTTCGTGCTGGGCGAGGGCGCCGGCGTGGTCGTGCTGGAGTCGCTGGAGCACGCCGAGGCGCGCGCCGCCCGCATCTACTGCGAGGCCGTGGGCCAGGGCCTGTCCTCGGACGCCCACCACATCGCCCAGCCGGAGCCGACCGGTGCCGGTGTGGCCCGCGCGCTGGCCGACCTGTTCGAGCGCAACGCCCTGGACAAGGCCGAGATCGTGCACGTCAACGCGCACGCCACCTCGACCCCGCAGGGTGACACCGCCGAGCTGAAGGCGCTGCGCAAGGAGCTGGGCGACGACCTGGACCACATCGCGGTCTCGGCCACCAAGTCGATGACCGGCCACCTGCTGGGCGGCGCCGGCGGCATCGAGACCGTCGCCACCGTGCTGGCCCTGCACCACCGGCTCGCCCCGCCGACCATCAACGTCGAGAACCTGGACGACGACATCGAGGCGGACATCGTGCGCGACGAGCCCCGCGCCCTGCCCGAGGGCCGGATCGCCGCGCTGAACAACTCGTTCGGCTTCGGCGGCCACAACGTGGTGCTGGCCTTCCGCACCCGCTGACCCGGCCGTACGTCGGAAGGGGCCGGCGCTCTCCACGAGCGCCGGCCCCTTCCGTCGTTTCCCGTACGGGCTCAGACCACCTGGTGCAGCCAGCGCACCGGCGCCCCTTCGCCCGCGTACCGGAACGGCTCCAGCTCGTCGTCCCAGGGCTTGCCCAGCAGCCGGGCGATCTCGGCCTCCAGGTCGGCGCCCTCGTTGCGGGCCCGCTGCAGCACGGCGCGCAGCCGGTCCTCGGGGATCAGGATGTCCCCGTGGATGCCCGTGACGGCGTGGAAGATGCCGAGCGAGGGCGTGCTGCTGTACCGCTCCCCCTCCGCCGTGGCGCAGGGCTCGCTGGTCACCTCGTACCGCATCAGCTGCCAGCCGCGCAGCGCGGAGGCCAGCTTCGAAGCCGTACCGGACTCTCCCGACCAGGAGAGTTCGGCACGCCAATGCCCGGGTGAGGCCGGCTGGCGGACCCAGTCCAGGCTCACCCGTACACCGAGCACCCCCGCGACGGCCCACTCGACGTGCGGGCACAGCGCGCGGGGCGCGGAGTGGATGTAGAGAACTCCACGTGTCGTCACCGGGACCTCCAGGCTGTGGACGAGGGTCGCCTTCCCCAGCTGCCTCGTGCCTGCAGTTGATCCACAGTTACCCACGTTAGTCGACATTAAGCTACTAAATTGAGCAAAACGGACAGGCTTTCGCTCAATGCTAGTCGAATCCTCAACGAGGTCTACCCCTCGGCCGGATCTCTCCCCCGAACGGCCCCATCGCCGGGCGGGACCACCGTACCGTGCCGCCCCACAGGATGGATGACGCACTTTCGGATCCGGCCGGAATGCGGTAGTGCGGCCGGATCCCTTGCGCCGTGCACGCGAACCGCCCCGCACGCCCGGTGGGGCGGCGGGGCGGTTTCGGTCTTCTGACGGAAGGTCAGTCACCCAGGCGGACGACCATCTTGCCGGTGTTGACGCCACGCAGCAGGTCAAGGAAGGCCTGGACGGTGTTCTCGAAGCCGTCCACCACCGTCTCCTCGGTGCGCAGTTCACCGGACGTCAGCCAGCCGGCCACCTCGGCGACGAACTGCGGCTGCAGCGCGGCGTGGTCGCGCACCAGCATGCCCTCCAGGCGCAGCCGCTTGCCGATCGCCAGGGCGAGGTTGCGCGGGGCGGCGGGCGCGCTGGTCTCGTTGTACTGGGCGATCGCACCGCAGAGCACCGCGCGGCCGTGCACGCCCAGCGCGCCGATCGCGGCCTCCAGGTGGTCCCCGCCGACGTTGTCGAAGTAGAGGTCGATGCCCTCCGGGGCGGCCTTCGCGAGCTGCTCGGCGACCGGGGCGTCCTTGTAGTTGAAGGCCGCGTCGAAGCCGTACTCGTCCACCAGCTTGGCGACCTTCTCCGCCGAACCGGCCGAACCGACCACCAGCGAGGCGCCCTTGAGCTTGGCGATCTGGCCGACCATCGAGCCGACCGCACCGGCCGCGCCGGAGACGAAGACCTTGTCGCCCTCCTTGAGGCCGCCGACGGCGAGCAGGCCGGCGTACGCGGTCAGGCCGGGCATGCCGAGCGCACCGAGGTAGGCGGAGAGCGGGGCGGCGGTCGGGTCGACCTTGACCGCGTGCTTGGCGTCCAGGGTGGCGTACTCGCGCCAGCCGAGCCCGTGCAGCACCGCGTCGCCGGGGGCGAAGCCCTCGGCCTCCGAGGCGACCACGTAGCCGACCGCGCCGCCGTCCATGGCCTCGCCCAGCTTGAAGGGCGGGACGTACGACTTCACGTCGTTCATCCGGCCGCGCATGTAGGGGTCCACCGAGAGGTGGGTGTTGCGGACCAGGATCTCGCCCGGGCCCGGCGTCCGGACCGGGGCCTCGACCAGGGCGAAGTCGGCGGGCACCGGCCAGCCCTGGGGGCGGGCGACGAGGTGCCATTCACGGGCGGTCGCGGGGGCGGCCTGCTCTGCCATGGAGGTTCTCCTCAGGGGTTCGGAGGGTGAAAGGTTTAGTAACTGAAGTAACGATGAACATGAAAGGTTCATCTTGTCAACTTTTCAGGTAGACTCTGAGCCATGGACACTCAGCCCGCCCAGGCCGCCACGCCGCAGCCCGACGAGATCACCCGCGAGGTCGTCGACCTGATGGCCAACCTGGTCGCGCTCTTCCACCGCGAGTACGAGGAGGCCGCCGCCGCCCGCTCGCTCACCGGCGCCCAGGCCAAGGTGCTCGCGCTGCTGCGGCGCGGCCCGCTGCCGATGCGCCAGATCGCCCAGACGCTCAGCTGCGAGCCGTCCAACATCACCGGCATCGTCGACCGGCTGGAGGCCCGCGGCTTCGTGACCCGCGAGGCCGACCGCCACGACCGCCGGGTCAAGCTGGTCGCCGCCACCGGCACCGGCTCGGCCGCCTCCGAGGAACTGCGCGAGTCGCTCAACTTCGCCCGCGAACCGCTCGCCGCGCTCGGACCGCAGGAGCGGACGGTGCTGCGCGACCTGCTCCGCCGGATGCTGGCCGGCGCTTCCGGGCCCGGAGCGTGAGCAGCATCACAGCCTCGCGGCCGGATTCCCCCGCCCCCAGGGGGTAACCGAACAGCCTTCCGGAACGTCTAACGTTCGAACATCGAACGCGAGAGACGTGAAGACGGGGGGCACGGAGGATGGGCAGCAGCACGCGCCGTCGCCGCTACCTGCGGACCGCCATCGGCCTGGCCGCCGTGCTGGTGCTGTCGGTTGTGGGTGCCGGAGCCTGGTTCTACCACCGGCTGGACAGCAACATCACCACCTTCGACGCGGGCGGCGTCGCCACCGAGCGCCCGCCGGCGCCCGTCCCGGCCTCGCCCGGCGCCCAGGTGCCGGTCAACGTCCTGCTGCTGGGCTCGGACACCCGGGACGACGGCAACAACGCGCTGGGCGGCGGCGACGAGGGCGTCGGCAACTCCGACACCGCGATCCTGGTGCACGTCTACGCCGACCACAAGCACGCCGTCGGCGTCTCCATCCCCCGGGACACCCTGGTCACCGTCCCGTCCTGCAAGCTTCAGGACGGCACCTGGACCAAGCCCCGCGCCGACCAGATGTTCAACTCAGCGTTCAGCGTCGGCCTGCTCCCCAAGGGCAATCCGGCCTGCACCCAGAACACCGTGGAGGCGCTCACCGGGCTGCGGGTCGACCACACCATCGTGGTCGACTTCAAGGGCGCCGCCGCGATGGCCGACGCCGTCGGCGGCGTGGACGCGTGCGTGCCCAACGACGTCAACGAGTACGGCATCCACCTGAAGAAGGGGGTGCAGAAGCTCACCGGGCAGTCCGCCGTGGACTACCTCAGAGCCCGGCACGGCATCGGCGACAACTCCGACATAGGCCGGATGAAGCGCCAGCAGGCCTTCCTCTCCTCGATGATCAAGAAGGTGCAGAGCCAGGGCTTCTCCCTGCCCACCCTGCTGCCGCTGGCCGACGCCGCCACCAAGTCGCTCACCGTGGACGAGGGGCTCGGCACCGCGATGAAGCTGGTGGACTTCGCCCGCTCGGTGCAGGACATCCAGCTCTCCGACGTCACCTTCGTGACCGCCCCCTGGCGCTTCGCCGGGGACCGGGTGCGGCTGGTCCAGCCGGACGCCGACACCCTGTGGAAGCTGCTGC
>NZ_JAFLNG010000586.1 GCF_017427025.1 Streptomyces sp. FH025 | reverse complement strand
GCCATGGTGCCCGGCCGGTCGGCAGGGCTACGGTGGCGGCCGTGAGTACTTCGATGGCGGCCGTACGGCGACGCGGCTCCCTCGCCGTGGTGTGGGCGGTGCTGCTCCTGGCGGTGGTGGCACCACCGTTGGTGGTCGGGCCCGCGTTCGCGCGCTCGGCGGCGCTGCTGTTGCTGCCCGGGCTGGTGGTGGCGTCGGGGCCGGCCGTCCTGCTGCGGTCCGGTACGGCGAGGCGGAAGTCCTGGCGGGCGGACGGGTACCTGGTGCGGGCCCGTACCTGGACGGGCGCGCGGGAGGTGGACCTCACGGCGCTCGCCACCGTGCGCGGCTGGGTGCTGCCGCAGCGGTCCGGCTCGCTCACGTACGTGTCCGTGGCGGACCGCTCCGGCGGGCGGGTGATCCTGGACGTCGACGCCCGGGGCCTGAAGCTGATCGCCGACGCGGTGCGCCACCACGGCGCGGGCTACCTCTCGCCCTGGGCCCTGGCCATCCTGGGCCTGGCACCGGCCCGTCGCCTCGGCTCGGCGGGCCGCCAACTGGGCCTCTGCCTCGTGGCGTTGGGCCTGGTCCTCGTCGGCATGCTGCTCGCGGCGGCGATAGCGCAGCGCTGACCCGGCTCGACCCGGCGGCCGCTCGGCGGAGCGGCAGAGGCCCTCCCGCCCGTTGAGCTCCTCGGGGTGGGAGTCGGCCGTGGGATCATGGCGGACATGTGGGATGTCGAGGACATGTGCGGACGAATCCGGGGAGCGGTCGTTGCGTAGCCTGGTGCGCCGTCTGCTGGGGCGGCGCGGTGAGGAACCCGGATGTGAGTGCCCTGCGCCGGAGCTCGACGAGAACCATGTGAAGGTCCACTTCCGCCTGGAGACGGACGAGGACGGCTGGCCGCCCGTCGGGGTGGAGAGCCTGTGGGCCCTGGACCTGGGTGACGGCACCGTCCGGCTGGACAACACGCCGTGGTTCGCCCGGGGCGTGGCGAGTGATGACGTCCTGCGGGTCGAGCGGGACGAGGAGGGGCTGCGCTGGGCGGGGGAGACCGTGCGGGCCTCGGGCAACTGCACGATCCGGCTGATCGTGCTGAAGGACGGCGGTTCGGTGGACGCCCTGCACGAGGTGTCGGAGGACTTCCGGCGGTTCGGCGTGACGTGCGAGGGCTTCGAGCGGTTCCGGATGGCGGCGCTGGACGTCCCGCCGGAGGCCGACCTGCCGGGCATCCGTACGGCGCTGGACGCCGGGCAGGCCGAGGGCCGGTGGGACTGGGAGGAGGGCTGCGTCACGGACGCGTGGCGCGCGACCGACCCGCCGGGCGGGCTGTAGTCGCGGTCAGTGCCCGGCCAGGGCGGCGTCGATCGCGGCCTCGGCGTGCAGGCGGGTGGTGGGGAAGACGGGCACCGGGCTGTCCTCCGGTCGGATCAGCAGCTCGATCTCGGTGCAGCCGAGCACGATCCCCTCCGCGCCGGCCGCCACCAGCTCGTCGATCACCCGCCGGTAGCTCGCCCGGGACTCCTCGCGGACCAGGCCGACGCACAGCTCCTCGTAGATGATCCGGTGCACCAGGGCGCGCGAATCCGCCTGCGGCACCAGGACGTCCAGGCCGCCGGAGGCCAACCGGCCCCGGTAGAAGTCCTGTTCCATGGTGAACGCCGTCCCCAGCAGTCCGACCCGCCGAACTCCCGCCGCGCGTACGGCTTCAGCGGTGGCGTCGGCCAGGTGCAGCAGCGGGACGGAGGTCGCGGCCTGCACCTGGTCGGCGACCTTGTGCATGGTGTTGGTGCAGATCAGCAGCAGCTCCGCGCCCGCCGCCTCCAGCGAGCGTGCCGCGTCGGCGAGGACCGCGCCGGCCTCGTCCCACCGCCCCTCCACCTGGAGCCGCTCGATCTCGGCGAAGTCGACCGAGTGGAGCACGAGTCGGGCGGAGTGCAGCCCGCCGAGGCGGCTGCGGGTGAGCGTGTTCAGCAGGCGGTAGTACTCGGCGGTGGATTCCCAGCTCATGCCGCCGATCAGGCCGAGGGTCTTCATGCTGCCGTTTATAAGGCGAGCGA
Source organism: Streptomyces sp. FH025 (assembly GCF_017427025.1). Classification (GTDB taxonomy): domain Bacteria; phylum Actinomycetota; class Actinomycetes; order Streptomycetales; family Streptomycetaceae; genus Kitasatospora. The sequence continues at coordinate 2,906 of NZ_JAFLNG010000586.1, read as the reverse complement.
GGCGAGAAAGGCAAGTTCATAAGAACAACTTTTAGGGCCTCTCCCGCGGCACCCGGTGCTGCCACTCCCGGGTGAACACCACCGACCCCGCCTCCAGCGCCCGCAGCTGCACGACGCTGATGAAGTGCTCGGCGTCGCACCGCAGTTGGGTGCGCGTCTGGACGGTCACGTCCCAGCCGATGTCCGGCCGCTCCAGCCGTACCGTGCGGTCGGTACGGGCCTGGGCGCTGAGCGGGGCACCGGTGAGGATGCGGTAGGCGGTGACGGTGTGCTCGTCGCGGACCAGGCCGTCGGGGTGGGTGCGGGTGCCGTCGGTGGCGGGGGAGAGCTCGGTGCGCCACTCGTGGCGGCCGATGTCGTGCACGGTGACGTGCTCGGGCCGGGCGGTGAGCGGCTCGGTGACGTGGATGTCCAGCGGGTCGGGCAGCGAGGGCGTCTCGAAGGTGATGGGCGCGGTGCCGATGTCGGCCGCGAGGTGGCGGACGGGCAGGCTGAGGGTGGAGCGGGACGGGTCGACGGCGTACCCGGTGTCGTCGGCGGGCGGCCACACCCACGGCCAGTAGACGGAGGAGAGGGCGAGCCGCAGCCGGTGCCCGGCCGGGACGGTGGCCGCGCAGGCGGCGAGCTCGACCTCGACGGTGGGAGCACCCCCGCCGGCCGCCGAAGCGCCGGCCGCCGAGGCACCGACCGCCAGCACCCCCCGGCTGAGCAGCTCCGAGGCGCCCTCCGGCCCGACCGCGCAGAGCCGCGCCACCACCTGGGTCGGGGCGGCGCCGCCCTCCCGCAGCCGCAGCCGCAGCGTCGGGGCGCCGAGCAGCTCGACCGGTTCCGGCAGCGGCTGGGAGTCGAAGCACACCGAGCGCCCGTCCTCCTCGCGCTGGTCCGGCGGCCGGTCGGCGGGGCGGCCGCGCGGGACGTAGGTGCCGGCGTTGAGGCCGGTGTGCTGCGGGGAGCGGACGTGGACGTAGCGGTCGTCGGAGGCGGTGCCCGCCGTGCTCAGCTGGCCGTCCAGGTCGTAGTGGATCTCCCGGACGTCGGGGGAGGGCCAGGCCTCCTCGCCGGTCCAGCGGGTGCTGATCCAGCTGCGCAGGGCGGGTTCCTTGAGGGCGCCGGTGTCGACGCCGCGCAGCCAGTGGTCCCACCAGCGCAGGGTCTCGGGCAGGGCGGCCTCGGGCAGGCCGTGCGGCCAGGGGCCGAGCAGGGCGTGCGCGGTGGGGGACTCGGCGAGCAGTCGCAGGACGAAGGAGCAGGACGGGTCGCCCCAGCCGGCCACCGCGAGGACGGGGACGGACACGGGCACGGTGGTGTCCCCGGCGGCGAGCCAGGCGTCGACCGGGGGTTCCAGGGTTTCCAGCCGGGTGAGCCAGCCGGCCCGCCAGGCGTCGCCCAGGCGGCGCGGGTCCGGTGGGAGGGCGGCGTCGGCGACCAGTTCGGTGAGCCGGGCGTGCAGGTCGGCGGCGAGGACGGCGCCGCCGAGCCGGTGGCCGCCCGCCGGGCAGGCGGTGACCACGGCGCCGACGGTCTCCGGCACCCGGGCGGCGAGCCGCAGCGCGGTGGTGCCGGCGGCGCCGACGCCGAGCAGGCCGAGCCGGCCGTTGCACCAGGGGCGGCGGGTGAGCCACCGGACGACGTCGGCGCCGTCGGCGAGTTCCGCTTCGCCGCCGGGTTCGGCGGGCGCGCCGCCGGAGTCGCCGTGGCCGCGGGTGTCGACCCGGACGGCGGCGTAGCCGTGGCCGGCGTACCAGGGGTGGCGGCGGGCGTCCTCGGCGGCGGTGCGGTCGCCGAGGCGGTCGGCCGAGTACTCCACCAGGGTGGGGACGGGCTCCTCGGTGACCGGGCGCCACAGCCGGGCGGCGAGTTCGGTGCCGTCGGGCAGCGGGATGCGGACGTCCTCGCGGGTGGTGTGGAACGGGTACGACGGCATGGCCGCTCCCATCGGGGTCCCGGGCCGGTGAACGCCGAACGGCCCGCGACGCGGACGGGGACCGCGTCGCGGGCGTGCGTCGGCATTTCGACCCTAGGGGAGGAAACGGTGGATTTCCTGACGAAGCCCTTCGGCGATCACGCCGTGAAGCCCCTCGGCGATCACGCCGTGAACCCCTTCGGCGATCACGCCTTGCTGAGCCAGGCGGTGGCGTTGAGGGCGAGGGCGGCGTTGGTGCCGGCCGGGTCGTCCCAGCCGTCGTAGACCTTCTTGCCGGCCTCGCCGGTGCCGTCGTCGATGGCGGAGCTGTCGCCCCAGACGGCGATCCGGCCGGTGCCGTAGGTGCTGGTGACGAAGAAGGCGCCGGTGTTGCCGCTGTAGCCGGTCCGGTAGACCAGGCCCTTGACGCTGGGGTTGTCGGCGGGCTTGAGGGTGAAGGTGGTGCCGTTGCGGATGATCGAGCCGGTGACGGTGCCGAAGGGGCCGTTCAGGACGGGGTCGGTGGGGGCGCTGATGGCCCGCGGGTTGTCGGTGACGATGTTGAGCAGGTCGACGGAGAAGCCGAAGGGGTCGTTGTTGTTCACCCCGTTGTTGGTCAGCAGATCGTTGATGATCTTGGGGGAGTCCCAGCCGTCGTTGTTGCGGTCGCTTCCGGTGTGGTCGGAGACGAGGAAGAGCCCGCCGCCGTTCTGGACGAACTTCATCAGAGCCGACTTCTCGCTCGCGCTGAAGCGGATGTTGGGCTCCGGGACGACGAAGGTGTCGAAGTTGGCGAGGTCGAGGGCGGCGCCCGTGCCGTAGCTGATGGTGGAGCCGGCCGGGAGGGTCTTGAGGCTGTACTGGCCGGTCTGCTGCAGGGCGACGCCCCAGGCGGAGATGGCGCCGGTCCAGCTCTTCTCGCTGGTGGGGTTGGGGTTCTGGGCGAGCGGGTCGGGCTGGCTGGTGCTGATGATCCAGTCGGCGTTGCCGGCGGTCTCGGCCT
>NZ_JAFLNG010000585.1 GCF_017427025.1 Streptomyces sp. FH025 | reverse complement strand
CGTGGAATCAGTTGCTCCGGCGGTCCCCGACCCTTTGCCGGGCCGGCGGCGGCCGGAGACCTCGGTGTGTGCGCAGGCCGCGAGGAGGCCGCGATGATCGTCGATGCGGTGCTGGGGGCTCTCGGGGGGCTGGCCGGGCTGGGCGCGTTGTGGGCCGCGATGAGCGTCCGGGTGGTCCAGCAGTTCCAGAAGGGCGTGGTGTTCCGCTTCGGGCGGGTGCGCGACGAGGTCCGGCAGCCGGGGCTGGTGGCGCTGATGCCGGTCGCGGACCGGCTGCGCCGGGTGAACGTGCAGATCGTCACGATGCCGATCCCGGCGCAGGAGGGCATCACCCGGGACAACGTGACCGTGCGGGTGGACGCGGTCGTGTACTACCGGGTCCTGGATCCGGTCAAGGCGACGGTCAACGTGCAGGACTACAACTTCGCGATCTCCCAGGTCGCGCAGACCTCGCTGCGGTCGATCATCGGCAAGAGCGAGTTGGACGACCTGTTGGCCAACCGCGAACCGATCAACCAGGGGCTGGAGTTGATGATCGACAGTCCGGCGCTGGGCTGGGGCATCCAGATCGACCGGGTGGAGATCAAGGACGTCGCCCTGCCGGAGTCGATGAAGCGCTCGATCGCGCGCCAGGCAGAGGCCGAGCGGGAGCGGCGGGCGCGGATCATCACGGCGGACGGCGAGTACCAGGCCTCGGCGCGGCTGTCGGAGGCGGCGGCGGTGATGAGCGCGACCCCGTCGGCGCTCCAACTGCGGCTGTTGCAGACCGTGGTGGAGGTGGCGGCGGAGAAGAACTCGACGCTGGTGCTGCCCTTCCCGGTGGAGCTGCTGCGGTTCCTGGACAGCGCGACGGAGTCCCAGCAGCGGGACCTGCTGGCGGCCGCTTCGGTCGCGGCCGCGGCGAAGGCGGCCGAGGAGGCCGTGGAGAGCGGCGAGGCCCCGGAGCCCGAGCTCGACCGGGAACAGGTCAAGCGCGAACTCCCGCCGCTGGAGGACCTGTTGTCCCACTCGCCGTTGGAGAGCGCGGACCTCGAAGGTGGGCGCGCGGAGGCGGCGGAGCGCACCGAGCCGGGGACGGCGGCCTGAGCGGGCGGGCACCCCGGTGGCGTACGGCACCGGCCGGGATCACGATGGACGGGGGGAGAACTCCAGGTCAGGAGGCGGACCATGACCAGAGCCAGCGACATCATGCACCCGGGCGCGGAGTGCATCCGCGAGCACGAGACGCTCGCCGCCGCCGCCCGGATCATGCGGGAACGGGACGTGGGCGCCCTGCCCATCTGCGGTGTGGGCGACAAGCTGGTGGGCATCGTGACCGACCGCGACATCGTGCTGCGCTGCGTCGCCGAGGGCCGTGACCCGGCGGCGGTCACGGCGGGCGAGCTGGCGCAGGGGCGGCCGATGACGGTGGAGGCGGACGAGGACTGCGAGCAGGTGCTGCGGGTGATGGAGCAGTACCAGGTCCGGCGGCTGCCGGTGATCAACCACCCCGAGCACAAGCTGGTCGGCATGATCAGCGAGGCGGACATCGCGCGCGGGCTGCCGCAGGCCCGGGTCGCGGAGTTCGTGTCGGCGGTCTGCGCGGAGGAGGCGCCGACGGCTCCGACGGCTGAGGTCTGACGGCTGAGGTCTGACGGCGCGGCCGTGGCGACGGCGAGGCGGCTCGACGGCTGCGGGGCGGCCCGGGTGTGGGCCGCCCCGCCTCGGTTGCGTCGGCCCCGGCGCCCGCCCGGTGTCAGGGTGTGGCCAGGTCGTCCAGGTGGCGGTGGAGCACCGCGCGCAGCGCGTCCGGGCCGACCAGGTCGGGGTGCTGGACGGCTTGCAGGGCGAGGCCGTCCAGCAGCGCGGAGAGGCGGCGGGTCTCGACGGTGAGGTCGAGGCCGGGGGCCAGGCCGTCGGCGCGCTCGACCTCGACCAGGACGCGCCGGACGAGTGCGTCCAGGTCGGTCTGCATCTGGGCGGCGCGGGGCCGCAGTTCGGGCCGGGTGCGGGCGGCGGTGACGAAGGAGAGCCAGAGTGCGGACTCCTCGCGCCGCTCGGCGTCCAGCGGGAGGATCTCGGCGAGCAGTCGTACGGTCTGTTCGCGTCGGTCGGTGCCGGGTGCCGGGGCCGGGTCGAGCAGGACGCGGGCGTGGGTGCGGATCCGGGCGTCGATCCGTCGGGCCAGCTCCTGCATCGCGAAGATCATCAGCTCGGAGCTGCCGGCGAAGTAGTGCCGTACCGAGCCGATGGCGAGTCCGGCCTCCTCGGCGACGTTGCGCAGTGAGGCGTGTTCCAGGCCCTCCCGGGCGGCGACGCGCAGTACGGCGTCGGCGACGGCCTGGCGGCGTTCCACGGGGTCGACGATCTTCGGCATGTTGCCGTTATAGCACGGGCGAGCTAAATTGCTGATTTAGCACAGTCAAGCTATAAAAATCGGGGAGCAGGGGGCAGGGATGAACAACTGGTTGCACGTGGCGCTGATCGCCGCCGTGGTCGTCGTGGTGGTGGTCCGGCGGTTGCGCGGCGAACCGCTCAACGCCCGGGACCTCTTCGCGCCGCCGGTGGTGCTCACCGGCCTCGGCCTGTGGGCGCTGTCGCAGCACCACGGACTCGGCGTGGGCGACTACGTCTGGGTGGCGGCGGGTGCCGTGCTCGGCACCGCGCTCGGGGCGGTCCGTGGCGCCACCATCCGGGTCTACGAGCGCGAGGGGGTGCTGTGGCAGCGCTACACCGGCCGGACCTTCCTGGTGGCGGGGGCCTCGCTGGCGGTGATGGCCGGCTTCGCCGTGGCCGCCGGGCACTTCGGCCTGGCCCCGGACGCCCGACCAGTCCAACTGTCCATCGGCGTGGGCTTCCTGGGCGAGGCGTTGGTGGTCGGCTACCGGGCGCTCTCCTCCGGCACCCCGTTCGCGCCCGAGCGCCGGGACTCGAATCCGCTGCGCGGCTCGGACCGGTTCGGCGGGTGAAGGCGCAGCCTACTCCTGCGGCCGCAGGGCCCGGGCGATCAGCTCCGCCAGGTGCAGCGCCCTTCGCCCGTCGGCGAGTTGGGCGATCTGGGTGCGGCAGCTGAAGCCGTCCGCCAGCACCACGGTGTCCGGCCCGGCCGCCCGGACCTCGGGCAGCAGGACGCGCTCGGCGATCGCCTCGGATACCTCGAAGTGGCCCTGCTCGAAGCCGAAGTTGCCCGCCAGCCCGCAGCAGCCGGAGTCCAGCACCCGGTTGTGCAGGCCCAGCCGGGCCTCGACCCGGCGGTCGGCGGCGCTGCCGAGCACCGCGTGCTGGTGGCAGTGGGTCTGGGTGACGGCGTCCAGCGGGACGCGGGGGAGCGGGGCGTCCGGGGCGTACTCGTCGACGAACTCGGCGAAGGTGCGGGTGCGTTCGGCGAGCGGCCGGCCGTCGGTGCCGAGCAGTCGGGGCAGGTCCTCGCGCAGGGTGGCGGTGCAGCTGGGGTCCAGGCCGACCACGGGGGTGTCGGCCGGGAGCCCGGTGGCCGTCAGCGTCCGCAGGCTGCGCCGCAACACCCGCCGGGCGGTGCCGAGTTGGCCGGTGGAGTACCAGGTGAGGCCGCAGCACACCGGGCCCGCCGGGAGCCGGACGTCGAAGCCCAGGTGCTCCAGCACCTCGACGGCCGAGCGCAGCACGTTCGGTTGCAGGTGGTCGGAGAAGGTGTCCGGCCACAGCAGGACCGGCCGCGCGCCCGTCGGGGCCGGGTGCGTGGCGCGGTGCCGCCGGTACCAGCGGGTGAAGGTCTCGGGCGGGAAGACCGGCAGCACCCGGCGCCGGTCGATCCCGCCGAGCCGCTTGAGCAGGTCGCCGGCCGGCGAGCGGACCAGGGTGTTGGCGGCCCCGGGTGCGAGCGCGACCGCCCGCAGCCACAGCGGCAGCCAGCCCATCGAGTAGTGCGACAGCGGGCGCGGCCGGTGCCGGTAGTGCTGGTGCAGGAACTCCGTCTTGTAGGTCGCCATGTCGACGTGCACCGGGCAGTCGCTCGCGCAGCCCTTGCAGCTGAGGCAGAGGTCCAGCGCCTCCCGGACCTCCTCGGAGCGCCAGCCGTCCGTGACGGCTCCCCCGGCCTGGCGGCCGGGAGGTGCCCCCATTCCCCGCAGCATCTCGGCGAGCAGCCGGGCCCGCCCCCGGGTGGAGTGCCGCTCCTCACTGGTGGCCATGTAGCTCGGGCACATCACCCCGGTGTTCGGGTCCACGCACTTGGCGACGCCCACGCAGCGGTGCACCGCCTTGGTGAGGCTGCCGTCGTCCTGCTCGTACGGCAGGGCCAGCGGCAGCGGGCGCGGGGCGGTGACGAAGCGCAGGTCGGCGTCGAGCGGGCGCGGATCGACCAGCGCGCCCGGGTTGAGCAGGTTCTCCGGATCCCAGATCCGCTTGAACTCCCGGAAGAGGTCGATGACTTCGGGTGCGTACATGCGCGGCAGCAGTTCGGAGCGGGCCTGCCCGTCGCCGTGCTCGCCGGAGAGCGAACCGCCGTAGGAGACCACCAGATCGGCCGCCTGCTCCAGGAACTCCCGGAAGACCGGCACCCCTTGGGGCATGTCCAGCGGGAAGTCGATCCGCAGGTGCACGCAGCCGTCGCCGAAGTGCCCGTACGGGACGCCGCGCAGGCCGTGCCGGCGCAGCAGGGCGCGCAGGCCGCGAAGGTAGTCGCCGAGCCGTTCGGGCGGGACGGCGGAGTCCTCCCAGCCGGGCCAGGCCTCGCCGCCTCCCGGCAGTCGGGTGACGATTCCGGCGCCCGCCTCCCGCACGGCCCACAGCTGGCGCTGCTCCACGGGGTCGGTGACCAGGGCGACGGCGGCCGAGGGCTCGCGCCGCACCGCGTCGGCCAGTCGGCGGGCGGCCTGGTAGGCCTCCACCGGAGTGGCGCCGCCGGTCTCCAGGAACAGCCAGCACTCGCCGGCGGGCAGCCGGTCCAGCGCGGGCGGTCGGGGGCCCGTCGCGAGCAGTGCGGCGATCAGGTCGGAGGCCATGCCCTCGGCGGTCAGCGGC
>NZ_JAFLNG010000584.1 GCF_017427025.1 Streptomyces sp. FH025 | reverse complement strand
ACGATTACCGCCGGCCGCCCACGCCACTACGCTACGTCGCATGACTTCTACGGAGCAGGGCCCCGGGCGGGGTACGGCGGTGGTGATCGGCGGCGGGCTGGCCGGCGTGTTGGCGGCATGGGCCCTGCGGGGATTCGCCGAGCGGATCGTCGTGGTGGAACGGGACCGGTACCCGGACACGCCGGAGTTCCGGGCCGGGGTGCCGCAGGGGCGGCACGCGCACCTGGTGCTGGAGGCCGGGCAGCGGGCGCTGGAGGAGCTGATGCCCGGCATCAACCAGGAGCTGACCGCCGCGGGCGCGCACCGGGTCGCCGTGTCGAGGGACCTCAAGTGGCTCAGCTCGGCCGGCTGGATGGCCGACTACCCGGCCCGGCTGACCTTCCTCAGCTGCACCCGGCCGGTGCTGGACAAGGCGGTGCTGGACCGAGTCCGCACCGAGCCCTCGATCGAGTTCCTGGAGGGCACCGACGTGGTCGGCCTGCTCGGCTCGGCGCAGGCGGTGACCGGGGTGAAGGTCCGCGCGCGTGGCCCCGAACGCGGCGAAGTCATGGACATACCGGCCGAGTTGGTGGTGGACGCGGCCGGCCGCTCCACGTCGGTGCCGCAGTGGCTCACCGAGCTCGGCTGCCGCCCGGTACCCGAGGAGCGGGTCGACGCCGGCGTCGCGTACTCCTCCCGGCTGTTCCACCGCCCGGCCGGGGCCGACTTCGGCTACCAGGCGCTCTACCTCCAGACCAAGGCCCCCGACAAGCCGCGGATGGGCGTGCTGCTGCCGGTCGAGGGCGACCGCTGGATCGTCAGCCTGGCCGGGATGCGCGGTGCCGAACCCGAGCCCGGCGAGGAGGGTTTCGCCAAGCACCTGGCCCAGCTGCGGGACCCCGGCATGCGCGAGGCGCTGTTGGACGCCGAACCGGCGGGCGAGGTGCGAGGCTTCCTCCCCGGCCCCGGCGTGCGCCGCCACTACGCGCGCAGCGCACCCGAGGGCCTGGTGGTCGTCGGCGACGCCGCGAGCACCTTCAACCCGGTGTACGGCCAGGGGGTCACCGTGTCGCTGTTCTGCGCCCAGGCCCTGCGCCGCACCGCACTGCGGCACGGCGGCATCGGGCACGACGCGGCCCGGGCGGCGCGGCGGGAGGTCTCGGCGGTGTCCAAGGCGGCGTGGATGATGGCCTGCACCGAGGACGCCCGCTTCACCGCCACCACCGGAGGCCCCTCCGGTGCCCTGATCAGGTTCCAACACCGCTTCATGGACAAGGTGCTGGCCGGAGCCACCCGCGACCCGCTGGTGACCGCGGCCTTCCACGAGGTGCTGTCCCTGGTGGCGCCGCCCACGCTGCTCTTCCGCCCCTCGGTGCTCGCCGCCGTGCTGCGCGGCTGACGGCCACGCGGCCAGGCGCGCGGCGGCGGACGCTCCCGGTTGACGCGGTGGCGGACGCTGCCGGTGACGCGGTGGCGGACGCTCCCGGTGACGCGGTGGCGGACGCTCCCGGTTTATTCGGGTGCGCCCGCTCCGGCGGGCCGCTAGCCTGGCCCGCATGTCTACGCCCCGAATCTCCTAGCCGACGGACCCGCTTCCACGCCACCCGTGTGTCCGTTCGCTGTTTCGGAGCGTTATCCCATGATCACCACCCGTGGTGTCGACGTGCGCGTCGGCGCCCGTCTGCTGCTGTCCGACGTCACCCTGCACATCGCCCCCGGCGACCGGATCGGCCTGGTCGGCCGCAACGGCGCCGGCAAGACCACGCTGCTGGCCACCCTCGCCGGGCAGCTGGCACCCGCCACCGGGGCGGTCACCCGCACCGGGTCCGTCGGCTACCTCCCGCAGGACTCCCGCGCCGCCGACCCGGCCGTCACCGTCACCGACCGCATCCTGTCCGCCCGCGGCCTGGACACCGCCGTGGGCGCGCTGCGCGCCGCCGAGGAGGCCATGGCGCGGGCCGCGTCCCCGGCCCAGGAACGCCGGGCGATGGACGCGTACACCCGCGCCGAGGCCGAGTTCCAGTCCCGGGGCGGCTACGCGGCCGAGGCCGAGGCCGCCCGGGTCGCGGCCGGGCTAGGCCTGCCCACCCGGGTCATGGACTCCCCCGTCGGCCCGCTCTCGGGCGGCCAGCGGCGCCGGGTCGAACTGGCCCGGATCCTCTTCGCCGACCACGGCACCCTGCTGCTGGACGAGCCCACCAACCACCTGGACGCCGACTCGATCGCCTGGCTGCGCGGCTTCCTCGCCGCCCACCAGGGCGGGCTGGTGCTCATCAGCCACGACGTCGGGCTGCTGGAGGAGACCGTCAACCGGGTCTTCCACCTGGACCCGCAGCGCGCGGCCATCGACGTCCACAACACCGGCTGGCGGGCCTACCTGGCCCAGCGCGCGGCCGACGAGCGCCGCCGGGCCCGCGAGCGGGCCAACGCCGAACGCAAGGCCGCCTCCTTGCACGCCCAGGCCGACCGGATGCGCGCCAACGTCGCCACCGCGACCACCGCCCGCAGCATGGCCCGCCGCGCCGACCGGATGCTCTCCGAACTCGAACCCGTACGGCGGGCCGAGCGCACCGCCCGGATCCGGCTGCCCGAACCCGCCCCCTGCGGCCGGATGCCCCTCGGCGCGATCAGCCTCGCCAAGGCCTACGCCGGCCGCCCCGTGCTGGCCGGCCTGGACCTGGCCGTGGACCGCGGCAGCCGACTGGTCGTCCTCGGCCTCAACGGCGCGGGCAAGACCACCCTGCTGCGCCTCCTGGCCGGCCGGGAGACCCCGGACTCCGGCCGCGTCGTCCCCGGGACGGGCCTGCGGCTCGGCTACTTCGCCCAGGAGCACGACACCCTCGACCCGGCGCTCAGCGTCCGCGACAACCTCGCGAAGGCCGCCCCGCACCTGACCGACGGCGAGCTGCGGACCGTCCTCGGCGCGTTCCTGTTCCGGGGCGACGACGCCGACAAACCGGCCGGAGTCCTGTCCGGCGGCGAGAAGACCCGCCTCGCCCTGGCCGGCCTGGTGCACTCCGGCGCCAACGTCCTCCTCCTGGACGAGCCCACCAACAACCTCGACCCGGCCTCCCGCGCGGAGGTCCTCGCCGCGGTCGGGACGTACCCGGGCGCGATCGTGATGGTCACCCACGACCCCGGCGCCATCGAGGCCCTGCGCCCAGACCGCGTCCTGCTGCTGCCGGACGGCGACGAGGACCTCTGGCACGACTCGTACCTGGACCTGGTCGCCCAGTCGTAGCGGGGGGAGCGCACCGCGCCTGACCGTGTTCCCGGCTCGCGGGAACCACGTGAGGCGTCGGGGGCCTCACTGGTGGGTGCCGCCCTCGTCCTGCGGCGGCAGGACGAGGGCAGGGCCCGCCGCCGGGGCTGCCCGGGCTGACAGAACCTGGCCCGGGAGAACGTCGGATCGGTCTTCCTCGCCCCACGAGTCACCACCGCCGCCCGGGCCACCGCACTGGTCCGGCCAGGTGGCTGACGTGCCGCAGCCGGGGACGCTCTGGTTCGATAGGGCGCAGTCACCGCCGCCCGCAAGGAGCAAGACCCTGAGTACGTCGTTCGCTGAAGCGCTGTCCGTCGGGCTGCTGGTGCTGGTGCTGGTCTGCGCGGTGGTCCGGCCGTGGGGCTGGCCGGAGGCGGTGGTCGCCGTACCGGCGGCTGGGCTGGTGGTCGCCACCGGCGCGATCCCGTCGGCGCACGCGGTGGCCGAGGCGGAGCGGCTCGGGCCGGTGATCGGGTTCCTCGCGGCTGTGCTGGTTCTGGCGCAGTTGTGCGACGACGAGGGGCTGTTCCACGCCTGCGGGGCCTGGATGGCCCGCACCTCGGCCGGGAGTCCGCGGCGGCTGCTGGCGCAGGTGTTCGTGGTCGCGTCGGTGATCACGGCGGTACTCAGCCTGGACGCCACCGTGGTGCTGCTCACGCCCGTGGTGTTCGCCACCGCCGCCCGGCTCGGTGCCCGGCCCAAGCCGCACCTGTACGCCTGCACCCACCTGTCGAACACCGCCTCGCTGCTGCTGCCGGTCTCCAACCTCACCAACCTGCTGGCCTTCGCCGCCAGCGGGCTGAGCTTCACCCGGTTCGCCGCCCTGATGGCGCTGCCGTGGCTGGCGGCCATCGCCGTCGAGTACGTGGTGCTGCGCCGGTTCTTCGCGGCCGACCTGGACGCGGGCGCCCCGGCCGCGGCCGAGACGCAGGCACCGGAGATGCCGCTGTTCGCGCTCATCACCGTGGCGGGCACACTGGCCGGCTTCGTCCTGACCTCGATCATCGGTGTCGATCCGGCCTGGGCGGCCATGGCCGGCGCCCTGGTGCTCGCCGCCCGCGCCCTCGCCCGGCGCCGTACCACCCCCGCGGCGATCGTGCGTTCGGCCGCCGTACCCTTCCTGGCCTTCGTGCTGGCGCTCGGCATCGTGGTCCGGGCCGTCGTCGACAACGGGCTGGCCTCCGCGCTCGGCCACCTCGTCCCGCACGGTGACTCGCTGCCCGCCCTGCTCGGCGTCGCGGCGCTGGCGGCCGTCCTGGCGAACGTCATCAACAACCTGCCCGCCACCCTCGTCCTGCTCCCGCTGGCCGTGCCCTCCGGTGCCGGCGCCGTCCTGGCCGTCCTGCTGGGGGTGAACATCGGCCCCAACCTCACCTACGCCGGCTCGCTGGCCACCCTGCTGTGGCGGCGGATCGTCCGCGAACACGACACCGACATCGGCCTGGGCGAGTTCACCCGGCTCGGACTGCTGGTCGTGCCCGCCGCCCTGGTGCTAGCCGTACTGGCACTGTGGGGGTCCCTACAGATCATCGGAGTATGAGGAGGCCGGCACCGTGACCGTCGTCGTCTGGATCACCGAAGGCACCTGGCCCGCCTGCGTCGACGCCGCCCGCAGCCACGCGCCACAGGACGCGGAGATCGTCCTGCTGCACGTCAGCGGCCACGACGTCCCCGGCGTCGCACACGGCGCCTTCGCCGGCCTGCTCGGCCGCGGCCACCGCGAGCGCGACCCCGGCGACC
>NZ_JAFLNG010000583.1 GCF_017427025.1 Streptomyces sp. FH025 | reverse complement strand
CGTTCAGAGGGGCGTCCGGCCGTGGACACAACGGCGCCGGGCCCGGGAGCCTCCTGAGTGGCTCCCGGGCCCGGCGCTCACGGGCGGTGCGGGCGGGTCAGGACGCCGCCGGCACCGCCGCCCGCCGCCGTCGGCCCACCACGGCCGACGCCGCCAGCACGATCGCCGCGGCGGCCAGCGACAGGTACATCTGCTTGCGTCCGTCGGCGTCGGTGAACATGTACGCCACCACGAACCCGATCATGCCGATGGCCACCCAGGTCAGGTAGGGGTACAGCCACATCCGCACGGTCAGTCGCTCGGGCATCTCGCGCTCGATGATCCGGCGCATCCGCAGCTGGGAGAAGCAGATCACCAGCCAGACGAACAGCGCGACCGCGCCGGAGGAGTTGAGCAGGAAGGCGAACACCGTGTCCGGCGAGGTGTAGTTGAAGAAGACGGCGATGAAGCCGATGACCACCGAGGCGAGGATGGCCACCCGCGGTACGCCGCGCGAGGTCACGGTCGCGAAGGCCTTCGGCGCGTCCCCGCGCTGGCCGAGCGAGAAGGCCATCCGGGAGGCGGTGTACATGCCCGAGTTGAGGCAGGACAGCACGGCCGTCAGCACGATCACGTTCATCACCTGGCCCGCGTGCGGGATGCCCACGTGGTCCAGCACCGCCACGTACGGGCTGTCCTTGACCGCGGAGGAGTTCCACGGCAGCAGGGTGACCACCAGCAGGATCGAGCCCAGGTAGAAGATCCCGATCCGCCAGATCACGCTGTTGGTGGCCTTGCTGACCGCCTTCTCCGGGTCCTCCGACTCGCCGGCCGCGAGCGTGACGATCTCGCTGCCCATGAAGGCGAACACCACGGTCAGCATCCCGGTGAACACCGCGCCCACCCCGTGCGGCAGGAAGCCTCCCTGGCCGGTCAGGTTGGTGGCGCCGACCGCGTGGGTGCCCGGCATCAGGCCGAAGGCGGCGAGGGTGCCGATCACCAGGAACGCGGCGATCGCGACCACCTTGATCCCGGCGAACCAGAACTCGAACTCGCCGTAGGAGGCGACGGAGAACAGGTTGGTGGCGGTCAGCACCGCCATCACTATCAGCGCCCACCCCCACTGCGGCACACCGGGCACCCAGCCGTTGAGGATCTTGGCACCCGCCGTCGCCTCGACCGCGAGCACCACGACCCAGAAGAACCAGTACAGCCAGCCGATGGTGAACCCGGCCCAGCGGCCCAGCGCGCGGTCCGCGTACGCCGAGAACGACCCGCTCTGCGGGTCGGCCGCGGCCATCTCGCCGAGCATCCGCATCACCAGGACGACCAGCACGCCGGCCATCGTGTAGGAGAGCAGGATGCCCGGGCCGGTGGCCGCGATGCCGGCGCCGGAGCCGACGAACAGCCCGGCGCCGATCACGCCGCCGATGGCGATCATCGACAGGTGCCGGTTCTTGAGCCCGGCCTTCAGGTGGCCGTCGCCGCCGTGGGCGATCGGGCTCGACTGGTGGGGGACCGGGGTGGAAACCGCGGGCCTGGTGGTGTCCGCACTCATCAAAGGTGCCCTGTGCCTTTCCCGCGCGGCGTGACCTTCGGCTCGTCGCGCCGAAGGGCAGGGGAGGGACCGCGCATTGCGGTGCAACCTAACTTCTCAGCCCGGCTATCGGAACAGAAGTTCGGTAAATATTCGCTCAGCGAACATGAAAGCGCAGGTCGGAGTGGGTGAAAAAGGTTCCGGAAACCTCAAATCTGACGCATCGTCAGCACGAATGAAGATCGGATTCCGCACCTGGGGGTCGGAGTTCACATAGTTCGAGCACGATGATCTCCGGCCGCACGCTGGACGATTCGGGGGCGAGCCGGGCGGCCAGGATCCGCGGAATGTCGCTCTCCCGCGAGTACCCGGGCACCACGGTGACCTCGTCGCGGCGTACCCCGGGCTCGCCGCGCACCGCGTAGACGACCCGGTAGGCGGTCCGCTCCGGCGGTGGCGCACGGTCCGGCTCCCGGGTGTGACGGCTGTTCCCCCGGCTCCGGACGGTCATCCGCATCGACCTCCTCGGCCCATTGTGAGCGCGGTGTGGCCGATCCGCGCAAACCCGGGCACAGTGGGATTCTCGGGACACTCCTCGGAGCACCCCCCGAGCGTTCTCGACGCCGGTCACGCCCTCGGCGCGGGTCAGGTCCCCGGGGCAGGTCAGGAGCGACCCCATGCAGACCACCTGGAAGGGGACGATCAGCTTCGGGCTGGTCAGCATCCCCGTCCACCTCTACTCCGCGACCCAGGAGCACGACGTCCCGCTGCACCAGGTGCACGCCAAGGACGGCGGGCGGGTGCGGATGAAGCGGTACTGCGAGCGGGAGGAGAGGGAGGTCCCGTACGCCGAGATCGCCAAGGGCTACGAGTCGCCCGACGGCCGCACCGTCACGCTCACCGACGAGGACCTCGCCGACCTGCCGCTGCCCAGCAAGAAGATCATCGACGTACTGGCCTTCGTGGAGGCGGACGAGATCGACCCGCTGATGTTCTCCAAGGCCTACTACGTGGGCGTCGCCGACAAGGCCGCCGCCAAGCCGTACGCGCTGCTGCGGGACGCGCTGGTCGAGTCCGGGCGGATCGCGGTCACCAAGATCGCGCTGCGCACCCGGGAGTCGCCGGCCGTGCTGCGGGTGCACGACGGGACGCTCGTGCTCCAGACCTGCATCTGGCCCGACGAGGTCCGCCCGGCGGCCGGCATCGCGCCCGAGGAGGACGTCACCGTCCGGCCGCAGGAGCTCAGGATGGCGCGCTCGCTGATGGACACCCTCTCCGAGGACTTCGACCTCGCGCAACTGCACGACGACTACCAGCAGGCGCTCCAGCAGGTGATCACCGCCCGGCTGGAGGGCGTCGAGGTCCCGCACGAGGAGGAGCCCGGCGAGGCTCCGGACAACGTGATCGACCTGATGGAGGCGCTGCGCAGCAGCCTCAAGCAGGCCAAGGGCGGGCGGACGCGGGCCGCCGGGCCCGAGGAGGAGCCCGCGCCCCGTGGACGCGCCACCGCGAAGAAGAGCTCCGCGGCCGCCGGGAAGGCCGCCGCGTCGAAGCCGACGTCGAAACCGGCGTCGAAGCAGACGTCGAAGCAGGCGTCGAAGTCGGCCGCGGCGAAGAAGACCACCACCCGCAAGCCCTCGGCCCCGCGCAAGGCCTCCTGACCCCGCGGGCCGAGCCCTCCCTCCCGTCCAGCATTGGAGGCGATCCCCGATGGACCTGCTGACCTACAAGGAACTCGACAGGGAACTCGACCGGGAGCCCGGCACCCGCGCCGAGGCCGACGCCCCGAAGGCGAAGGCCCGGGGCTTCGGGCACCGGGCCTGGCACTGGCTGCTCAGCCTCAGCCCCACCGTGGTGACCTTCATGGTCGCGCTCTCGCTGGGCCTCTGCATGGTCGCCGTCCAGGTGAGCCTGCTGCCGGTGCTGGTGCCGATGGCGATCTTCTGGGGGCTGACGCTCATCGCCCTGGTCGGCGTCGTCGCCCGCTGGATGACGCCCGGCCCGGGCCGACACCGGATGGCGTCCTGACCAGGCCGGGGTGAGCGTGGATCCGGGAGGGCTCAGCCCATCCAGACCGTGGTGACGTTGCAGAACTCCCGGATCCCGTGCCCGGACAGCTCCCGCCCGAAGCCCGAGCGCTTGACGCCGCCGAAGGGCAGCGCCGGGTGGGAGGCGGTCATGCCGTTGAAGAACACCCCGCCGGCCTGGATGTCGCGCACGAAGCGCTCCTGCTCGTCCTGGTCGGTGGTCCAGACGTTGGAGCTGAGCCCGAACGGGGTGTCGTTGGCGAGCGCCACCGCCTCGTCCAGGTCGGCGACCCGGTAGACGGTGGCGACCGGGCCGAAGGTCTCCTCCTGGTGGATCCGCATCGCGGGGGTGATGCCGGTGAGCACGGTCGGCTCGTAGAAGTAGCCCGTGTCCCAGCCGGTGGGGCGTCCGCCGCCGCACTCCACCCGGGCGCCGCGGGTGCGGGCGTCCTCGACGAGTTCCTCCAGGTCGTCCCGGCCCTGGCGGCTGGCCAGCGGGCCGACGTCGGTGGTCTCGTCCATCGGGTCGCCGACCCTCAGTTCGCGCATCGCCTCGGTGAAGGCGCTGGTGAAGCGGTCGTACACGTCGGTGTGCACGATGAAGCGCTTGGCCGCGATGCAGGACTGGCCGTTGTTCTGCACCCGGGCCCGGACGGCGGTGCGCACCGCGGCGTCCAGGTCGGCGCTCGGCAGGACCACGTACGGGTCGCTGCCGCCCAGCTCCAGCACCGCCTTCTTCACCTCGTCCGCCGCGGCCGCCGCGACGGCCCGCCCGGCAGGCTCGCTGCCGGTGAGGGTGACGGCGGCGACCCTGCGGTCCCGGATCACGCCCTCGACCGCGCCCGAGCCGATCAGCAGGGTCTGGAAGCAGCCCTCCGGGAAGCCGGCCCGGCGGAACAGCTCCTCGATCGCGAGCGCCGTGCGCGGCACGTTGGAGGCGTGCTTGAGCAGACCCACGTTGCCCGCCATCAGGGCGGGGGCGGCGAACCGGATCGTCTGCCAGAAGGGGAAGTTCCAGGGCATCACGGCCAGGACCGGGCCGATCGGGCGGTAGCGGACGTACGCACGGGCGGCCCCGGAGTCGCTGACGTCGGCCGGGTCCGGGTGCTCGTCGGCCAGCAGCGCCTCCGCGTGCTCGGCGTACCAGCGCATCGCCTTGGCGCACTTGGCGGCCTCGGCCCGGGCGGCGGCGAGCGGCTTGCCCATCTCCTCGGTCATGATGCGGGCCGCCGCCTCCTGGTCCGAGTCCAGCAGGTCGGCCGCCCGGTGCATCAACCTGGCGCGGGTGTCGAAGGAGGTGTCGCGGTAGCTGTGGAAGGCGGCCTCGGCGAGGGCCAGCCGTCGCTCGATCGCGTCCGCGTCGTACGGTTCGAAGGTTTGGACGGTCTCGCCGGTCGCGGGGTTGACGCTGGCGATGGGCATGCGGGGCTCCCTTGGGGGTCCGGGACGGGT
>NZ_JAFLNG010000582.1 GCF_017427025.1 Streptomyces sp. FH025 | reverse complement strand
GACAAACCGTCAGAGTTGTGAATCGCCTTTATTAGTACTGGTGATCGGCCTGGTGCCGTGCCACGAAAGCGGCCGCCTGGGTGCGTCGCTCCATGCCCATCTTGGCGAGCAGACTGGAGACGTAGTTCTTCACCGTCTTCTCGGCCAGGTGCAACTCGTTGCCGATCTGACGATTGGTCATCCCCTCGCCGATCAGATCGAGGATCCGCCGCTCCTGCTTGGTGAGTTGGGACAGCCGCTCGTCCTCCTTCTCGCCGCCGTCGCGGAGCCGGGCGAGCACCCTGCTGGTGGCCACCGGGTCGAGCAGCGAGCGGCCGGCCGCGACGTCCCGGACGGCGGTGATCAGGTCGGTGCCGCGGATCGCCTTGAGGACGTAGCCGGAGGCGCCCGCCATGATCGAGTCGAACAGCGCCTCGTCGTCCGAGAACGAGGTCAGCATCAGGCACTTGATCTCCGGCAGCCGGGAGCGGATCTCCCGGCAGACCTCGACCCCGTTGCCGTCCGGCAGCCGGACGTCGAGCACCGCGACGTCGGGGTGGACCGCCGGGATCCGGGTGAGCGCCTCGGCGGCCGTGCCGGCCTCGCCGACCACCTCGATGTCGTCCTCGACCGAGAGCAGATCGTGCACGCCCCGCCGGACGACCTCGTGATCGTCGAGCAGGAAAACCCTGATTCGTCCGTTATCCATCACGCCCAAAGCCTCCCATATCACCGTACAGAAGACCTATCGTTCACATCGCCGTAAAGACGTGATCCGGCCAGAGCCGACCGAAACAGATACCGAGAACCCCCTTACGCGAGGGCGTCCGCCCGGATAACGTGCGCTGGTGTCCTGAAGGCGCTCGAATTGAGAGCTGCGTCACGCCGACCGTCACCCCCACCCACCGACGGCGAGCCGGGCGCGGCACCCTCGGGGTTGTAGGCCCTGAACAAGTAGGACGTCCTAGCGCAAGCGCGCCAAGGGCGGACGCTGGGTAACGTTCTCGTGAGGGACGCCGTCGGAACAGGATCACCACCTGCCACGCAGTAGGTGCGCACACCCACGCGCGCCCCGCGAGGCGGTGACCGGACCGGTCACCGGCGACCCCGGGCGGCCGGACAGACCGAGGAGTGAACGTGACCGTCAAAAGCACGGCGAGGGCTCGCAAGAAGGCGGCCCCCGGCGTCCCTGACACCCTCCGCGCCACGGGGACGGACGCCCAGCCGGAGCTCGTACAGCTGCTCACGCCGGAAGGCGAGCGGGTCGAGCACCCGGACTACCCCCTCACCACCACTCCCGAGGAGCTGCGCGCCCTCTACCGCGACCTGGTGCTGGTGCGCCGGTTCGACGGCGAGGCGACCGCGCTCCAGCGCCAGGGCGAGCTGGGCCTGTGGGCCTCGCTGCTCGGCCAGGAGGCCGCCCAGGTCGGCTCCGGCCGGGCCATGCGCACCGGCGACTACGCCTTCCCGACCTACCGCGAGCACGGCGTGGCCTGGTGCCGCGACGTCGACCCGCTGAACCTGCTCGGCATGTTCCGCGGTGTGAACCACGGCGGTTGGGACCCGAACGAGAAGAACTTCCACCTGTACACCATCGTGATCGGCGCGCAGACCCTGCACGCCACCGGCTACGCGATGGGCATCACCAAGGACGGCGCCGACGACGCGGTGATCGCGTACTTCGGCGACGGCGCCTCCAGCCAGGGCGACGTCAACGAGGCGTTCACCTTCGCCTCGGTCTACAACGCGCCCGTGGTGTTCTTCTGCCAGAACAACCAGTGGGCGATCTCCGAGCCCACCACCAACCAGACCAAGATCCCGCTGTACCGCCGCGCCTCCGGCTTCGGCTTCCCCGGTGTGCGGGTCGACGGCAACGACGTGCTGGCCTGCCTCGCGGTCACCCGCTGGGCGCTCGACCACGCCCGCAGCGGCAACGGCCCGGTGCTGATCGAGGCCTTCACCTACCGGATGGGCGCGCACACCACCTCCGACGACCCGACCCGCTACCGGCACGCCGAGGAGACCGAGGCCTGGAAGGCCAAGGACCCGATCACTCGGCTCCGCGCCCACCTGGAGAAGGAGGGCCTGGCCGACGAGGAGTTCTTCGCCGCCGTCGACGCCGAGAGCGAGCAGCTGGGGCTGCGGGTGCGCGAGGGCGTGCGGAGCATGCCGGACCCGGACCCGACGCTGATCTTCGACCACGTGTACAGCGAGCCGCACGCTCAGGTCGATGAGGAACGGGCCGAGTACATCGAGTACGCGGCCTCCTTCGAGGCGGGGGAGAACCACTGATGGCCGGTCAGCTCAGCATTGCCAAGGCGCTCAACGAGGCGCTGCGCAAGTCGCTGGAGAGCGACCCGAAGACCCTCCTGATGGGCGAGGACATCGGCAAGCTCGGCGGCGTCTTCCGGATCACCGACGGCCTGCAGAAGGACTTCGGCGAGGACCGGGTGATCGACACCCCGCTGGCCGAGTCCGGCATCGTCGGCACCGCGATCGGCCTGGCGCTGCGCGGCTACCGCCCGGTCGTGGAGATCCAGTTCGACGGCTTCGTCTACCCGGCCTTCGACCAGATCGTCTCCCAGCTGGCCAAGATGCACGCCCGCGCGCTCGGGCACGTCAAGCTGCCGGTCACCGTCCGCATCCCCTACGCGGGTGGCATCGGCGCGGTCGAGCACCACAGCGAGTCGCACGAGGCGTACTTCGCGCACACCGCCGGCCTGCGGGTGGTCACCCCGTCCAGCGCGCACGACGCGCACTGGATGCTGCGCCAGGCGATCGAGTCGGACGACCCGGTCATCTTCCTGGAGCCCAAGCGGCGTTACTGGGACAAGGGCGAGGTCGGTGCCGCCGCCGACCTCGGGCTGCACGACGCCCGGGTGGTCCGCTCCGGCACGGACGCGACGCTGATCGCGTACGGCCCGATGGTCAAGGTCTGCCTGGAGGCCGCCGCGGCCGCCGAGGAGGACGGCCGCCGGCTGGAGGTCGTCGACCTGCGCTCGCTCACCCCGGTGGACTTCGGGACGCTAGAGGAGTCGGTCAAGCGCACCGGACGGGCCGTCGTGGTGCACGAGGCGCCGGTGTTCCTGGGCATGGGCGCCGAGCTGGCCGCCCGGCTCACCGAGCGGTGCTTCTACCACCTGGAGGCACCGGTCCTGCGGGTCGGCGGCTACTACGCGCCGTACCCGCCGTCCAGGGTCGAGGAGGCCTTCCTGCCCGACCTGGACCGCGTGCTCGACGCCGTCGACCGCGCGCTCGCGTACTGATCCGGGGGAGCGAAGATGACCACCGAAGTTCGCTCGCTCCGCGAGTTCAAGATGCCCGACGTGGGCGAGGGCCTCACCGAGGCCGAGATCCTCAGCTGGTACGTCAAGCCCGGTGACACCGTCACCGACGGGCAGGTCGTCTGCGAGGTGGAGACCGCCAAGGCGGCGGTGGAGCTGCCGATCCCGTTCAACGGGGTCGTCGAGCAGCTCTTCTTCCCCGAGGGGGCGACGGTCGACGTCGGCACCGTGATCATCTCCGTGGCGGTCGCCGGGGAGGCGGGGGCCGCACCGGCCGCCGCGCCCGCGCCCGCTGCTGCCGCCGCTGCTGCCGCCGCTGCGGCTGCCACTGCGGCTGTTGCGGCGCCGGCCGCGGAGGCCGAGCCGGAGCGGCGGGAGGTGCTGGTCGGGTACGGCCCGCGCACCGGTACCGCCCAGCGCCGGGCCCGGCGGACGGCCACCAGGACCACGACGGGCACCGCGCCGAAGCCCGCTGCGGTCGTGCCCGCCCCGGGCGTGCCCGCTCCTGCTCCGGTCGTCGAAGTGCCGGTCGGGGAGCGGCCGTTGGCCAAGCCGCCGGTGCGCAAGCTGGCCAAGGACCTCGGCATCGACCTGCGCGCGGTCACCCCGACCGGTCCGAACGGCGTGATCACCCGCGAGGATGTGCACGCCCGCGCCGCGGCCCTGGCCGCCCCGGTGGCTCCGGTCGTCGAGGCCGTCGCGGCCGCCGTGGCCGAGCCGGTCGAGGCGCCGGTGCTCGTGCCCGCCGCGGGCGACGTCCGGGTGCCGATCAAGGGCGTCCGCAAGGCGACCGCGCAGGCGATGGTGGCCTCGGCCTTCACCGCCCCGCACGTCACCGAGTTCGTCCAGGTCGACGTGACCCGCACGATGAAGTTCGTCCGTCGGCTCAAGGAGAGCGGCGAGCTGGGCCGGGACGTCCGGGTCAGCCCGCTGCTGCTGGTCGCCAAGGCGCTGCTCACCGCGATCAAGCGGCACCCCGAGATCAACGCGCAGTGGGACGAGGCGGCCCAGGAGATCGTGATCAAGGGTCAGGTGAACCTCGGCATCGCCGCGGCCACCCCGCGCGGCCTGATCGTCCCGAACATCAAGGACGCCGGCTCCAAGACCCTCGGCGGCCTCGCCGCCGCGCTCGGCGAGCTGGTCGAGACCGCCCGCCAGGGCAAGACCTCGCCGGCCGACATGCAGGGCGGCACCGTCACCATCACCAACGTCGGCGTCTTCGGCGTCGACACCGGCACCCCGATCCTCAACCCGGGCGAGGCGGCCATCCTCGCCTTCGGCGCGGTCCGGGAACTGCCGTGGGTGCACAAGGGCAAGGTGGTCCCGCGCCAGGTGACCACGCTGGCGCTCTCCTTCGACCACCGCCTGGTCGACGGCGAGCTCGGCTCCAAGGTGCTGGCCGACGTGGCCGCGCTGCTGGAGCGCCCGAAGCGCCTGATCACCTGGGGCTGATACCTCGGTAGACGGGAAGAAGGGGCCCTCCTCCGCACCGCCGTGCGGAGGAGGGCCCCTTCGTCGTGCCCGTCCGTCGGTCAGCGCTGGTGGCGCAGGCGGCGGACGGCGATGAGGGCGCCGGCGCCGAGGGCGAGGAGGGCGGCGGAGGTGAGGGCGAGGAAGGTGTTGCTTCCGGAGGAGCCGGTGTGGGCGAGCTCGGGGGTGCCGGCCGGCGCGGTGGTGGCCGGCGCGGCGGACGGGGTGGCGACGGGCGCGGCCTCGGGCTCCTTGGCGACGGGTTCGG
>NZ_JAFLNG010000581.1 GCF_017427025.1 Streptomyces sp. FH025 | reverse complement strand
GCAGTCCGGGGGCGAAGGGGTCGAGCTGCGGCAGCTCCGCGGTCTCGGCGCGCAGGCAGGCCGCGATCAGTTCTCCGCCCGCGCCCAGCAGTTCGTCGATCCGCTCGGCGATCCTGAGGGTGACCCGGCGGGCACCGTGCTCGATCTTGCTGACGGCGGTGTGGTCGTAGCCGATCCCGGCGCCGAGTTGGGCCTGGGTGAGCCCGGCCCGGCGCCGCCAGTGTCGCAGCCGGGCACCGAACTCCCGCCAGGCGAGCGGGTCCTGGGGGCTCGACGGCGGTGCCGGGAGCCGTACCGCCGAAGCCGAACCGGTCCGGTGCACGGCTGCCTCCCCTGGAGACCGGCCCCGGCACGGGGCCCTGCGACGAGTCCGACGAGGAGGACGGTACTCGATGGCTTCCGTCCCGTACATGACGTGGTCTCAACCACTGGGGAGAAAGCCCAGCTCGACGCGAAACGGGACGGTCGGCTTGACGGAATTTGCCAACCCTATGCGGGGCCCGCACCAGCCATTGACCCGAGCATGACGCCGTGTGAGGGTTCGGGCACCCGAGCGCGGACGGCCCGCACGGCCGTCCCCCGGACGCGGCCTGCGGAGCGCCACCAGCCATGCCGTCCGCGGTCGAGGACCCCCACACGCGAGGAGCCTCGATGCAACGCAGAGTTTCCCCAGGGAAGCTGCTGACCACGGCAGCCACCCTGACCGTACTGGCCGGCATGATCGCCGCCACCGCCGGGCCGGCCACCGCCGCGCCCGCCCCCTCTCCCGCGCCGCCGACCGCGCTGGCCGCCGCCGTCAACGCCGCCGACGCGGCCGCGGCCGCCGGCCTCGACGCCCTGGCCAAGGGGCCGGGCGAGACCTACGAGCGCCGGACCGTCACCCCCTGGCTCGGCGGCCTGTACTCCGTCTCCTACGAGCGCAGCTACCGCGGCCTGCCGGTCGTCGGCGGCGACGCGGTGGTTCTCGCCGACGGGCAGGGCAAGGTCCGCGGCCTCCAGGCCGCCGCCACCGGGCCGCTCGGCGGCTCGATAACCCCGCAGGTCAGCGCGGCGAACGCGGAGAAGACCGCGCGCACCAGGCTGGCCGCGGTGGACTCCGTCGCCGAGCGCCGACTGGTCGTCAAGGTCAAGGACGGCGCCGGCCGGCTCGCCTGGGAGACCGTCCTCAAGGGCCGCACCGAGTCCGCGCCGAGCACGCTGCACGTCTTCGTGGACGCCGCTGGCGGCGAGGTGATCGACAGCTACGATGACGTCCGGGCGGGCACCGTCAACAGCAAGTGGAACGGCCCCGGTCCGCTGACCATCAGCACCACCAACTCCGGCGGCTCGTACTCGCTGCGGGACCCGAACCGGCCCGGCCTGAGCTGTTCCGACTACAGCACCGGCCAGGTGTTCAGCAAGTCCTCCGACTCCTGGGGCAACGGCAACCCCTCCAGCAAGGAGACCGGTTGCGGCGACGCCATGTGGGCGGCCCAGAAGGAATGGGACATGCTCCGCGACTGGCTCGGCCGCAACGGGCACGACGGCAACGGCGGCAGCTGGCCGATCAAGGTCGGCCTGAACGACGTCAACGCCTACTGGGACGGCAGCTCCGTCTCGATCGGCCACAGCCAGTCCGGCGAGTGGATCGGCGCGCAGGACGTCGTCGGCCACGAGTTCGGCCACGGCATCGACCAGTACACCCCCGGCGGCGCCAACAACGAGAACGGCCTCGGCGAGGGCACCGGCGACATCTTCGGCGCGCTCACCAAGGAGTACAACAACGAGCCCGCGCCCTACGACTACCCGGACTACCAGGTCGGCCGCATGATCAACCTGGTCGGCCAGGGCCCGATCCGCAACCTGTACCAGCCCTCGCTGGTCAACAACGACCCGAACTGCTACTCGTCCTCGATCCCCAGCACCGAGGTGCACGCGGCCGCCGGCCCGCTGAACCACTGGTTCTACCTGCTCTCGCAGGGCTCCAACCCGGGCGGCGGCAAGCCCTCCAGCCCGACCTGCAACAACTCCTCGGTCACCGGCATCGGCGTCAAGCAGGCCGGCCAGGTCTTCTACGGCGGCATGCTGCTCAAGACCAGCGGCATGACCTACAAGCGGTACCGCACCACCACCCTGACCGCGGCCAAGAACCTCGACCCGACCTGCACCTTCTACAACCGGACCAAGGCCGCCTGGGACGCGGTCAGCGTGCCCGCGCAGAGCGGTGACCCGACCTGCACCCCGTCAGGCAACAACGACTTCTCGCTCTCGCTCGGCCCGGCCTCCGGCTCGGTCCAGCCCGGTTCCTCGACCACCGCGACGGTCTCCACCGCCGTGACCTCGGGCACCGCGCAGACCGTCAGCCTCACCGCCACGGGCGCCCCGGCCGGGGTCACCGCGACGGTCAACCCCTCCTCCGTGCAGGCGGGTTCCTCCGCGACGCTGACCCTGTCGGCCTCCTCGGGCGCCCCGGCCGGCACGTACGTGATCACCGTCGCCGGCACCGCCGGCGCGGCCACCCACACCGCCCAGTACACCCTGACGGTCGGCGGCGGCACGCCCGGCAACCCCGCGCCGGACATCGACGTGACGAAGATCCAGGCAGACCTGGCCCAGCTGAACACCATCGCCAACCAGAACGGCGGCAACCGCCTGGCCGGCAGCGGCGGGCACAGCCAGTCCGTGGCGTACATCAAGGCCAAGCTCCAGGCGGCCGGCTACACCGTCGCCGAGCAGACCTGCACCTCGTGCAACTACCAGTCCAACAACCTGATCGCCGACTGGCCCGGCGGCCCGGCCGACCAGGTCACCATGCTCGGCGCCCACCTGGACAGCGTCTCGGCCGGCCCCGGCATCAACGACAACGGCTCCGGCTCGGCCACCCTGCTGGAGAACGCCCTCGCGCTCGCCCAGCAGAACCCGACCATGAGCCGGCACGTCCGCTTCGCCTGGTGGACCGGCGAGGAGCAGGGCCTCCAGGGCTCGCAGTACTACGTCGGCCAGCTGGGCTCCACCCAGCGCTCGGCGATCAAGGCCTACTACAACTTCGACATGATCGGCTCGACCAACGCCGGTTACTTCATCAACAACCTCACCTCCGCGGCCTCCGCGCCGATGAAGGCCTACTGGGACTCGCTCAACCTCCAGCCGGAGGAGAACGTCGAGGGCCAGGGCCGTTCGGACGACTACTCCTTCCAGCAGGCCGGCATCCCGACCTCGGGCTACGCGGCCGGCGCCAGCGCCGTCAAGACCTCGGCCCAGGCGGCCAAGTGGGGCGGCACGGCGGGACGTTCGTACGACTCCTGCTACCACCAGTCCTGCGACACCACCTCGAACGTCGACGCCACCGTGCTCAAGCGCAGCGCCAACGGCGTGGCCTACACCATCTGGAAGACCTCCGTCGGCGGCACCACCCCCGCCAACGACTTCTCCCTCTCGGTGAACCCGGCCACCGCCACCGTCAACCCCGGTGACACCGCCACCGCGACCGTCGCCACCGCCACCACCTCCGGCTCGGCCCAGACGGTCAACCTGACCGCCGCCGGCGCCCCCGCCGGGGTGACGGTCTCCTTCAGCCCGTCCTCGGTGCAGTCCGGCTCCTCGGCGACGGTCAGCATCGCCACCTCCGCCTCCACCGCGGCCGGCACGTACAGCATCACCATCACCGGCGCGGGCTCGGCCACCCACACCACCGGCTTCACGCTGGTCGTGGGCAGCGGCCCGACCAACCCCGGCGGCACCTGGACGCCCGGCACCACGTACCAGGCCGGCGACATCGTGACCTACAACGGCGTCAGCTACCGCTGCCTCCAGGGCCACACCGCCCAGGTCGGCTGGGAGCCGCCGATCGTCCCGGCGCTGTGGCAGCCGGTGTGATCCTCCGGGATCCCCGGGGTCGTGACTGACCCCACCTGAACCGCTGCGCCGCGGCCCGTCGAGGGGGACGGACCGCGGCGCAGCCGTGCGTGGCGGCCGACTGACGTAGAGTCGTCCAGGGCGCTTGCCCACGACGGGCCAGTTCAGTCCAGTTCAGTCAAGGAGATCCCCGGTGACCACGGACGCCATCCCCGTACCGGAACTGGCCGTTGAGGCCGTCGAGCAGTGGCGGGCCGAGGAGGCGCAGCTGGTCGACCTGCTCGCCCGGGCGCAGCGCGGCATCGGCGGCATCGCCGCGTTCCGGCTCGGCCCGACGCCGACCGTGCTGGTCACCGACCCGGCTGCGGTGCAGCACGTGCTCGGCCGCCACCCCGACCGCTACGTCAAGCGCTCGCACCGGGCCCGGATGCTGGTCGGCGACGGGGTCCTCTCCGCCACCGGCGAGGCCTGGAAGCGCCAACGGCGGCTGTTGCAGTCGCAGTTCACGGGCACCGGGATGCGCCGCTACGAGCAGCGGATCGCCGCCGCGGCGCGGCAGGCGGCCGAGCGCTGGGCCGGGTACCTGCGCAGCGGGGAGGAGTTCGACGTCGCCGAGGAGATGCGGCGCTTCGCCCTGGACACGGTGTGGCGGGCCCTCACCGGGCTGCCTCTGGACGACCGGACGGATCGCGAACTTCGCTCGGTGGAACGGGTGGTGGCCGTCATGTCGACCCTGCCCACCGACGCGCCCGACGCCCGGGACGCCGTCACCGAGGACCTCGCCCGGATCGACGCCGTGGCGCACGCGGCGATCTCGGCCGCCCGCACGGTGGACACCCCGGAACCGGGCGTGCTCCGGGTCCTTCTGGACGCGGGCGACCAACACCCCGAGTACACCGACCGGTTGATCCGCGACGAGCTGGTCACCCTGCTCGTCGCCGGGCACGAGACCACGGCCACCACGCTCACCTGGCTCTTCCTGCTCCTCGACCGCCACCCCGAGGCCCGCACGGCCGACCCGCAGGCGCTGGTGAGCGAGACGCTGCGGCTCTACCCGTCCGCCTGGCTGCTCCCCCGCCACGCCGTCGAGGACGACGTCATCGCCGGGCACCACATCGCCGCCGGGACGGACGTGCTGATCTGCCCGTACCTCACCCACCGCGACCCGG
>NZ_JAFLNG010000580.1 GCF_017427025.1 Streptomyces sp. FH025 | reverse complement strand
ACGGCCCGCCCTGCCCCCGGTGCGGCACGCCCAACCTGCCGGACCGGAAGTTCTGCCGCCGCTGCGCGGCCCCGCTGACCGTCACCGCGGCCCCGCCGAAGCTGCCGTGGTGGCGCACCCGCTGGCCGTTCCGGCGCCGGGTACGGATCGGCGGCTCGGGCAACGCGCTGCGCCGCACCATCGCGGTGCTCGCGCTGATCGCGGTCGTGATCGCGGGCATCCTGCTGTTCCCGGCCGGACGGAACGTCTACCAGGACGTGCTGGACAAGCTCCGCAGCACCGCGCCGATCACCCCCACCGGGGCCTCCGCGACCGCCGCGGTCGAGGGCCACCCCGCGGCCTTGGCGGACGACGGCCTCACCAACACCTACTGGGGAGCACCCGCGATCGGGGACTCCATCACCTTCACCTTCCGCAGCCCGTTCCGGCTGGTCGACCTGATCGTCCACACCGGCGGCTCCGCGGACCCGCAGAAGTTCCGGGAGCAGGCACGCCCCCTGGTCCTGTCCCTGGAGGTCACCGCCAAGGACGGCGAGCGACACCAGCAACAGGTCACGCTCAACGACCAGCCGGGCCCGCAGACCGTGGCGACCGGGATCAGCGACGTCGTCCAGGTGAAGCTGACCATCCGCGAGGCCGCCGGCACCGGCCCCGGTCGCGCCATCGCCCTGGCCGAGGTGGAGTTCTTCAAACGCACCTGAGCACCGGTCACGCGCCTGAACACCGCGCGCGCCGTGCCCTTGCCGTCCTGGGACGCAACCGCTTCGATGGGGACCGGACCGGCGAGAGGGGAGCCGTTGTGAGCGAGGTGTGGTTCGACGACGTCCTGAATCACCTGCGGGTGCTGCTGGCCGCGGTTCCGCCGCTGATCGAGGACCTCCGGAAGCGCCGGATCGCTCCCGAAGGGATCGGAGGCCCGCTGGAGTGGACGCTGCCCTGGGGCATGGACGACGGCACCGGCAACGTCCGGCTCACCATCGTCGACGTCCCCTCCGGCTGGGGGAAGCCGGTGCGGGTCCGGGTCGTGGTGTCGGCCGACGTGAAGTCCTTCGGCGAACTGCGGGGTGGCGGGGCCCCGTCCCTGCCCCGCTACGACGAGCAGGCGCGCAGGCCGCTGTGGACGCCCGGTTCGGCCGACCTCGCCCGCCGGATGGCGCGTCACCTGCTGGAGCACGTGGACGGTGACGCCGACTCGCTCCGGGCGGAGGCGGGCGGCGCGGTGAGCTTCACGGTCGTGGTCTACGAGGCGCGGACGGCCTGACCACCGTCAAACCGGTACGGCCAGGGTGTGCGGGTGCCGCCTCACAGCCGCCGGGTGCGCAGCACGCCGGTCAGCAGCGGCAGGGTGAACTCGCCGTCGGCGGTCTCCGGCCTGCCCGCGAGGAACCCGCGGATCCGGCCCAGGGTGGCCTCCCGCTCCGCCTCCGGCATCACCAGCACCCCCGCGCGCGTCGCGAGGGTCGCCACGAGGGAGTCGGCGGTGCGGCGCTGCCCGTGCGGGAACTCGGCCTGCTCCGGAGCGCCGAACCGGGCGGGCGAGCCGTCCTTCGGAAGGTGCAGCCCCGCCGTCTCGACACGCCAGCTGGCCGGCGTGTCCCGAGGGCCGACGGCCGCGCTCCCGCTGACCCGCGCGAGCCCGTCGACCCACTCGACCTCGTCGTCCATGAGGTTCCAGAGGCCGGCCAGGACCCCGCCGGGGGAGAGGACCCTGGCGATCTCGGGCCCCGCGACGGCCATGTCGAACCAGTGCATGGCGTTGCCCGACAGTACGGCGTCGACCGAGCCGTCCGGCAGGGGGATCGCCTCGGCACTGCCCGAGAGCGCCCGGGCGGCCGGCAGCGAGCGACGCAGCTCGGCCAGCATCGCCGGGTCGGGCTCGACCGCGGTCACCTCGAACCCCAGCGCGACCAGCGTGGCGGTCAGCTTCCCTGTCCCGGCCCCCAGATCCAGCACCCTCGGCCCGGGCGCCGCTTCGAGCGCCCAGCGCACCGCCTCCCGCGCGTAGTCCGGACGGTGCTCGGCGTACGCGACCGCCGCAGCGCCGAACGACGAGGCGTGAACCGCCCGCTGATCCCGATCATCCATGCGGCCACGCTACTGACACCCGTCGCTGGCCGGCCACCACTTTCACCGGTTCCACACCGCCCGCCCGGACGGCTCGACCCCGGCTAGCGCGGTTGTCCCGTGTCGGCGGCCCGTCCGGCGTCTGATCCATCGTTATGGGGCGGAGATGCCCGCCGGGCCGGCCGGCAGCAGTCGCGCCGCGGCCTCGCGTGCGGTGCGCGCGACGCCGACGTCGCCGAGACCGACCCGGGCGCAGACGGCCCCATCGGCGAGCATGAGCACCAGGGCGGCGGCCTTGTCGGGGGCGTCCGCGCCCGCAGCGGCGGCGAGGCCGGCAAGGTAGCGCAAGATCTCCCGCTTGTGGTCACGGATGGCCATCCGTACGGGGTGGTCGGGGTCCGGGTATTCGGCGGCGACATTCACCAGGTCACCGCCTCGGTAGGCGGGATCGGCGAACTCATTGTCGAGCAGATCGAAGACGGCGAGGACCCGGTCGGTCGGCGCCTCGCGGCTCTCGGCGAGTGCGCGCAGCCGCGCACACCACTGGTCGTTGCGCTGGCGCAGGACCGCCGCCACCATCTCGTCCTTCGACCGGAAGTGCTGGTAGAGCGTCGACTTGGCGACTCCTGCCGCGCGCCAGATCTCGTTGATACCCACCGCGCGCACTCCGCAGCGGGCGAACAGGTCGGCAGCGGCCTCGACGATCTTGGCGCGTGTCGCTTCAGGACTGGTCATCGGTACCTCTGGCGGTCGTGGGAATGGGTTCAGCTCGACAGCTGTTGGAGTCGAACAGACTAGTCGGTTCGATGATTCGACAGTTCGATTTCGACGGTTCGATGAGGAGGGCACATGTTGACCATCGACGTGTTCAGTGACCTGATCTGCCCCTGGTGCCACATCGGCGGACGCCGACTGAAGCAGGCGGTCGGCATCGTCGAAGAACGCACCGGCGCCCGGTTCCGGATCCACTACCGCGCATTCGAGCTGAACCCGGCCATGCCGCTGGCCGGGATCGACAGGCGCACCTACCGAAGCGCGAAGTTCGGCAGCTGGGAGCGGTCTCGGCAACTCGATCACGGCACCGTCCTGGCCGGCCGCGGCGACGGCATCGCCTTCGACTACGAGGCGATCAGCAGGACACCGAACACCCGGGGCGGACACCGACTGGTCGCCCTGGCGGAGCGAGAGGCGGAGCTGGGCGCCGTGATGGCGGACCGGGTGTTCGTCGCCTACTTCGCAGAGGGACAGGACATCGGCGACCCGGCGGTGCTGGCCCGGCTCGGCGAGGAGGTCGGCCTCGCCGCCGGTGTGGCAGAGCGCCTGGGCGACCAGGCGCTGGAGACGGCCGTGCGCGAGGACGAGGCGCTCGCCGAGCAACTGGGTCTGCGAGGCGTGCCACTGTTCATCCTGGGCGAGCGCGCGATCAACGGCGCGGTCGAGGCCGAGCAGCTCGTCGAAGTCCTGGAGCAACAGGCCACCCGGTCCCAGGCCGGGCCCGGGTGCGAAGAAGGGATGTGCTCGCTGTGACCGCGCTGCCCGACATCGCGACGGTCGGCGTCGTCGGCGGGTCCCTCGCAGGTCTGTTCCACGCGGTCGCGCTCACCGAGCTCGGCCTGGACGTCGACGTCTGGGAACGTGCCACGGGCCGCCCCGACGACCGCGGCGCCGGGATCGTGCTGCAACCGGGCGTCGCCTGGTTCCTCAACGAGTTCACCGGCGTGGACCCGGAGCGCGTCAGCGTTCCCGTCACCCACCGGCAGTTCTTCACCAAGGACGGGAACAGCCGCGTCACGCCCATGCGGCAGCGGATGATCTCCTGGGGAACGATCTACAAGGCCCTGCGGGACACGCTGCCAGCCGAGCGCTACCACGACGGACAGCCGGTGACCGCTCTCACCCCCACCCCCGCAGGGGCCACCATCCACGTCGACGGGGCCGCGCAGCCGGTCGACCTGGCGATCATCGCGGACGGATCCGCGTCCCGGTTCCGCGCGCTCGTCGCACCGGACGGTGCGCCGCGCTACGCCGGCTACGTCGCCTACCGCGGTGTCATCGACGAAGCCGACCTCCCGCAGGAGCTGGCCACGAGCCTCGGCGACCGGTTCAGCTTCTACGACGGGGACCGCACCCAGTTCCTGTGCTACTTCATCCCGGGCGACTTCGGCACGACCATCACGGGCCACTGCCGGATGAACTGGGTCTGGTACGTACCCGCCGACGCACCCGAACTCAAGCGCATCACCACCGACCGCAACGGCAGCGCCCACGGGCTGTCGCTTCCGCCGGGACTTCTCGCACCCGAGGTCCACGCCGGCCTCCTGGCCCGCGCACGCTCGACGCTGCCGGAGCCCCTGCGCCAACTGGTGGAGCACACCGGGGACCCCTTCCTTCAAGCGATCCTCGACGGACGCGTCACCAGGATGCGCAGCGGCCGGATGCTCCTGACCGGGGACGCCGCATTCGTGGTCCGGCCCCACACCGCCGCCAGCACGGAGAAGGCCGCCGCCGACGCCATCACCCTCTTCCACGCCCTGCGGCAAGCGCCGTCCGCCGACGCCGCTCTACAGGCATGGGAAGACCTCCGCCTCGCAGCGGGAACCGCCATCCACAGCCAAGGGGTCAGCCTCGGGCACAGGCTGGGCCTCAGCGACCTAGAGACAGCCGCAGGGTGAAAGTGAGCGCCCCCGTCGGGGCATTTGGCTTGGGCGGGGAAGTAGGCGTAGAGTCTCCCAGTCGCTCGGCTGGGAGCACCGAACACGTGTTTGCGTGGACGGTCCCGGGGCGGCCAATCCCCTGAAACACCACTCCCCGGTTCGTGCTGGGTCGCTTTCGCATGCGGCTCGGTGTGTATTCGGTGTGGGCGTTTTATCGGATTGCGGCGGGATTCGCTTTTCGGAGTGGGGACCGGCTAGAGTTTGAAACGTCGGACGGGGCGCGAAACCCCGGAAGGCGCCGGCGAG
>NZ_JAFLNG010000058.1 GCF_017427025.1 Streptomyces sp. FH025 | reverse complement strand
GACCGGGTATCCACGCCACCTACCTGGCGCTCTCCGCCGAGACCGGCACCTACATCGACGCCGACCTCGTGGTCACCCGGCTCGGCCCGCCGCTGCTGGACGAGATCCGCAACTGGTTCCCGGAGGACGAGGCGCAGCGGGCGGTGAACCGCTACCGCGAGCTCTACCGCGACCACGCCTTCGCCCCGACCGTGCCCCTGCCCGGCGCGCACGCCGCCGTCGAGGCCGTCCGCGCCCGGGGCGGCAGGGTCGCCGTGGTCACCGGCAAGTACGAGCCGAACGCCCGCCTCCACCTGGAGCACGCCGGGCTGGAGGCCGACGCGGTGGCCGGAGACCTGTGGGCGGAGACCAAGGGCGAGGTGCTGCGCGAGTACGGCGCGAGCATCTACGTCGGCGACCACCTGGGCGACATCCGGGGCGCCCGGTACGCGCAGGCGCTCGCCGTCGCCGTGGCCACCGGCCCGTACGACGCGGACGAGCTGCGCGAGGCCGGGGCGGACGTGGTGCTCGCGGACCTCACCGGCTTCCCGGACTGGCTCGCCGCCCACCTCGACGAGCTCTAGGCCTGGGGCTCCACCCGGCGGCGCTGCGCCCGGGCGTTGACGAACAGCCCGGTCAGCGCGGACAGGAAGCCGGCCGGCATCAGCATGCTCAGCCAGTAGGCGGCCGTCGGCAGCGGTGTCAGGTGCAGGAACAGCGGGACGAAGGTGACCAGGGTGGCGAGCGCGCCGAGGCCGAAGACGACCGCTCCGGCCTTGACGTAGACGTCGCCGGGGTCGGTGCTCTGGCTGCTCACGTCGGTTCCTTCCGCAGGACTGTGCTGGGGCGCTCCCAGTCTGGCAGAGCGGCCGCCCGGGCCGCCCACCGCAGTGGTCCGGTCACGTTGCGCAGTTTCCCGGGAGCGATGCGTTTTGATCCCTGCTGGGCGGGGGTATGCAGGGGGTGCCGAGGGGCGCTTTGCAGGTGCGTCCCGTGTCCTCAGATCCGGGGGTGTGAGCCGATGGACTGCGCCGAGCCGCGCCCCGGCCGTGCCAGTACCGGGTCGCCCGTGATCGCGAGATGCGCGCGCCGCCACCGCCCCGAACGGGCCTCGGAACGCGGATCCATCGCGGAACGCGGATGAGGCGTTGACGGACCGTTAGTCTGCTCCTGGCGATGTGCTGACCATGAGCGCCCGCGGGCGCCGAGCCGAGGTCGGCCGTTTTTCTCCCACCACCACCCAGTGATCCCCGGCCCGGGCCGGGATCCCTCACACCCATTCGAGGACTGTTCGAGATGCCCACCGGCCAGGTCAAGTGGTTCAACGAGACGAAGGGCTTCGGCTTCCTGTCGCGCGACGACGGTGGCGACGTCTTCGTCCACACCAAGGCGCTGCCCGCCGGTGTCACCGTGCTGAAGCCGGGCCAGCGGGTCGAGTTCGGCGTGGTCGCCGGGCACCGCGGGGACCAGGCGATGGGCGTGCAGCTGCTGGACGCGCTGCCGTCGGTGGCCGCCGCCCAGCGCCGGAGCGCCGACGACATGGCGCCGATCGTCCAGGACCTGATCACCACCCTGGACGCGGTGCTGCCCGGCCTCCAGCGCGGCCGCTACCCGGCCAAGCCGACCGGCCAGAAGCTGGCCGGCCTGCTGCGCGCGGTGGCCGACCAGTTCGACGTCTGACGGCCGACGGGGCACCGGCTAGGCGAACGCGAGCGCACCCGGGTCGAGCGGGGGCACCAGCCCCTCCGCGGCGGCCCGGGTGAGCAGCGTGCGGACGGCCTCGTAGCCCTCCTCGCCGAGGTCGGCGGTGAACTCGTTCACGTACAGCCCGATGTGCTGGTCGGCGACGGCCGGGTCCATCTCCTGGGCGTGTGCCAGCACGTACTCGCGGCTGGCCGCAGGGTCCGCCCAGGCCTGCCGGACGGAGGCGCGGATCGTCCCGGCGAGCTCGCGCAGCCGCTCGGCGCCCAGCGAGCGCCGGGCGACGATCGCG
This sequence comes from Streptomyces sp. FH025, assembly GCF_017427025.1. GTDB lineage: Bacteria > Actinomycetota > Actinomycetes > Streptomycetales > Streptomycetaceae > Kitasatospora. The sequence goes on along the minus strand of NZ_JAFLNG010000058.1, from coordinate 18,916 downwards.
CCGAGCGGGATCGGCAGGCCGGTCTCCCGCTCCCAGGCCTCGCCCATGTCGGCCAGGCTGTGCAGGCCGTACTGCTGGTACGTGAACCGGGCCTCGTGGATCACCAGGCCGGCGTCCACCCGGCCGTCCCGGACGGCGGGCATGATCTCGTGGAACGGCAGGACGACGATCTCGCCGAAGCCGCCCGGCACCGCCTTGGCGGCCCAGAGCCGGAACAGCAGGTAGGCGGTGGAGCGCTCGGAGGGCACCGCGACGGTCCTCCCGGCGAGGTCCGCGGGGGAGCCCACGCCCGGCCGGGTGAGCACCAGCGGGCCGCAGCCGCGCCCGAGCGCGCCGCCGCAGGGCAGCAGCGCGTACTCCTCCAGGACCCAGGGCAGCGCGCCGTAGCTGATCTTCAGCACGTCCAGCTCGCCGCGCTCGGCCTGGCCGTTGGTGATGTCGATGTCGGCGAAGGTCACCTCGGGGGCGTCCGCCCCGGGCACCAGGCCGTGCGCCCAGGCGTGGAAGACGAAGGTGTCGTTCGGGCAGGGCGAGTACGCGATGCTCAGCCGTTCAGCCACGGCCGGCCTCCTCGATCAGTTCGTGGACGGGCAGCGCGGCGAAGGCCCGCTCCAGGGCGGCCAGCGCCTCGCCGATCCGCCAGGCGGCCCGGTCGCGCGGGCCCACCGGGTTGGACACGGTGCGCAGCTCGAAGGCCGGCACGCCGTACCGGGCGGCGGCCTCGGCCACGCCGAAGCCCTCCATCGCCTCGGCCGCGGCGCCCGGGTGGCGGGCGGTCAGCGCGGCGGCCCGCTCGGCGCCGCCGGTGACGGTGGAGACGGTCAGCACCGGGCCGGTCACGGCCCCCAGGGCCTCGGCGGCCAGGGCCACGGCGGCCGGGGGAGGGGTGTGCCGGACGGTGCCGAAGCCCAGCTCGGTGACGTCGGCGAAGCCCTCGGGGGTCTCGGCGCCGAGGTCGGCGGCCACGATCGCGTCGGCCACCACGGTGGCGCCGACCGGGGCGAGCGGGGCGAAGCCGCCGGCGATCCCGGCCGAGGCGACCAGACCGTACGGGTGCGCCGCGAGCGCGGCGGCGGCGGCCGCGGCGGCCGCCGCAGGGCCGACCCCGGCGGCCAGCACGTCCACGGGCGCGCCCGCCGACCGGTGCAGCGTGCCACCCGGCAGCGGCAGGGCGTCCGCCCCGCCCGGCAGGCCGCGCAGCACGGCCTCGGCCTCGGCGGACACCGCGACGACGACGAGCAGCCGGGCCCGCTCGGGGCCCGACTGCTCGGGGTGCGCGTCGGCGACGTGCGCGGTCATCGCGGGACCGTCAGCTGCCCTGGGTGTTCAGCTGGAAGTACCAGACGGCGATCGGGTTGTCCGAGTTCTGGTCGGCCTCGACCACGGTGACCAGCGTCTTGCCGCTGGCGTTCAGCAGCTTGGTGGCCGGCTGGGCACCCGACCAGGTCGGGCCCTTGGCGTACGAGAACAGGCTGAAACGGCCGCCCTGGCCGGTCGAGCCGCCGTTGGTGAACGCCCACCAGCCGGTGTCGGCCACGTTCGGGCTGACGCCGACGCCGACCCGGTCGCTCGCGCGCACGTCGGAGCTCGGGAGGGTGCCGTCCTGCAGGGCCTTGGTGGCATCCTCCTGGCACTTCAGCTGCTGGTCCTCGCTGAGCGGGTTGCCGCCGTTCCAGCACAGCGGCTGCGCGACGATCGAGGAGGTGCCGACGGTCAGGGTGGCCTGGTGCGAGACGTGCTCGGTCTGACCGGCGGCCTTCGCGACGGAGATGCCCACCGTGGCGGCGCCGACCACGACGACGGCGCCGAGGGCGGCGATGACACGGGAATTGAGGCTCATACGTCAGAATCTACCGGGCCCGGCCGATCACGCTACGCGGGGGTCCACCACCGCGTGTTGCCACGCCGCCGTTCCGGGCCCCCTCACCCCGCTCCTCGGGCCCCCGCGGCGCCCTCTCAGGCCACCCGGGGCGCGGCCGGGTGCCGCCGCAGGCCCAGCCGCAGCAGCGAGTGGGCCGTCCACAGCAGCATCACGCCGACCACCCCGGCGGCGACCGAGAGCCCCAGCACCCCGTCCAGCGGCAGCAGGATGCCGACCCCGCCGCCCGCCACCCAGGACAGCTGCATCAGCGTCTCCGACCGCGCGAACGCCGAGGTCCGCACCGCCTCCGGGACGTCCCGCTGGATCAGCGCGTCCAGCGCCAGCTTGCCCAGCGAGGCCGCCATCCCGGCCACCCCCGCGACCAGAACCACCGTCAGCACGCCGTACCAGAGCGCGGCCGCCGCCGTCACGACCGTCGCCAGCAGCAGCATCACCGTGACCGTCGCCTCCGGGCCCCGGGTGCGCAGCCAGGAGCCCAGCACCGAGCCCAGCGCGTTGCCCGTCCCCGCCGCCAGCGCCACCACGCCCAGCGCCACGGTCGGCCGCAGACCGCCGATCGGCTCGCTGCGCAGCAGGAAGGCCAGGAAGAACACCAGGAAGCCGACCAGCCACCTCATCGCCGACATCGCCCGCAGCGCCAGCACCACCGACGGGCCGACCGCGCGCAGCTTGGCCTTCACGGCCTTCTGAGGGATGAGGCGCGAGCCCTCGCCGGGCGCCTCAGCGGTCACCTCGCCGGGCGCCTCGTCGGGTGCCTCGGCGTGCAGGACGGCCCGCTGCTCGCCCTTCGCCGAGTCGACCTCGTGCGGCAGGTGGAAGGCCATCAGGGTGCCGATCACGAACACCAGGAAGGCGCCGCGCAGCGGCCAGCCCGGCCCGATCAGGTGCAGCAGCCCGCCCACCCCGGCCGCCACGCCGGTGGCCAGCAGCCCGGCCAGGGTGACCCGGGAGTTCGCCTTCACCAGGGACAGCCGGCTCGGCAGCAGCCGGGGCACCACGACGCTGCGCACCACCCCGTAGGCCTTGGACGCCACCAGCACGCCCAGGGCCTCCGGGTAGAGCGCGATGCCGCCGCCGGAGATCACCCCGGCCATCGTCCAGGCCAGCACCGCCCGGGCCAGCATCGACATCGCCATGGCCGCCCGGCGGCCGTGCGGCAGCCGGTCCAGCAGCGGGCCGATCACCGGGGCCAGCAGGGCGAACGGGGCCATCGTGATCAGCAGGTAGAGCGCGACCCGGCCGCGGGCCTCGCCGGTGGGCACCGAGAAGAAGATGGTCGACGCCAGCGCGATGGTGATCAGCATGTCGCCGAAGGAGTTCAGCGCGTGCAGCTCGATCAGCTTGGCGAGGCCCGACTCGCCCGCGCCCTCGGCGGAGGTGGCCCGGCGGATCCGGCGGCCGGTGCCGTGCACCACCTTGCCGGTCCGGGCACCGGCGGCGGAGGCGGTGCGGACCAGGAAGTTGCGGTGGGGCTCGGGGGCCTCCGCCCGGAGCTCCTCGGGGATCGCGTCGATCGCGTCGATCGCGTCGATCTCGTCGGCGAGCTCCTCGGACAGGGCTTCGGGAAGGTCGGACTTCTCCAGGTCCACGCGGGCGCCGGGCGCCTCGAAACCGTCCACCGACTGCGGTTCCCCCGCAGCGGGGACGGGAGGTTGCGGTCGCGGCACGGCGTCCGCCTCGTCGGGGCCACCGACCCGCGGGGCGCGCAGTGCGTGCTGCGACGGGTTGTCGTCCGCCACACGCCCATCCTGCCCCAGATTCGCCGTACCGACGCAGGATTCTGCTCCGGTCGGCGCGGTCTCGGAACGATCCGCTCCGCCCCGGACTGTGCCGGGGCGTCGAGCGGCGGGTAGCCTGCCCCAGGGTCCGCCCGCCGGGCGCCGGGGCGCCGGGAGGCCGGACGAGCGGCGCGGTCGGTACCCGAGGCGGTCCCCGGTCGCGCAGAATGGATGAGGGACCACCGAGCCGCGACGGGATGGGCAACACGCCGTGGGCGACAGAAGAACTGGGAGAGAATCGACGCCGTGAGTGCTGCGATGCGAAGCCGTACCCCCGACCGGCTCTGTGCCGAGGCCGTCGAACTCGCCCGCCAGGCCGCCGAGGAGGCCGTGGGACCGGAGGCGGTCGGGCCGCACCTGGGTGTCCAGGCGGACGCCGACCGTGTCGTCACCCACAGCTTCGAGTGCCTGGACGCCGCCTACCGCGGCTGGCACTGGGCGGTCACCGTCGCCCGCGCGCCGCGCGCCAAGAACGTCACCCTGGACGAGGTCGTGCTGCTGCCCGGCCCGGACGCCGTGCTGGCCCCCCAGTGGGTGCCGTGGAGCGAGCGGCTGCGCCCCGGCGACATGGGCCCCGGCGACCTGCTGCCCACCGGAGCCGACGACCTGCGGCTGGAGCCCGGCTGGAGCGGCGAGGACGAGCCCGCGCCGAACTCTGCGGTCGCCCTCGCGGCGGAGGAGGACGTGGTCGTCACCGACCCGCACGTCCAGCCCGCCCCGGCCCGCGCCCAGATCAACGCCGTCGCCGACGAGCTCGGCATGGGCCGCAGCCGGGTGCTGTCCCGGCTCGGCCTGCACCTGGCCGCCGACCGCTGGGAGAAGTCCCACGGCCCGCAGACCGCGATGGCCCAGGCCGCGCCCGCCGCGTGCGGCAGCTGCGGCTTCCTGATCCCGATCGGCGGCTCGCTCGGGCAGGCCTTCGGCGTGTGCGGCAACGAGTTCGGCCCGGCCGACGGGCAGATCGTCTCCTTCGCGTACGGCTGCGGCGGGCACTCCGAGGCGGCCGTCATCCCGGCGCCGCCGGCTCCGTCCGAGCTGATCCTGGACGAGCTGGTGGTCGAACCGCTGCAGCTCCACCCGGACCGCACCTCCGGCTCGGTCGAGCCGGACGCCCCGGCCGAGGAGCTCGGGCACTCCTGAGCCCGTGGTTCTGAGCCTGCTGTACTGAGCCTGCCGTTCGACGGCCCGCCCCGGTGACCGACCGGGGCGGGCCGTCGGCGTTCCGACCCCGGCGTTCCGGCCCTCCGACCCGCCCTGACGGAGGGTCCGTCAGGGCTCGTGGTCGGGAGCAGTCGGTGGGGCAGGGAAGAATGCCCCTACGACGTACAGGCGGCGGAAGGCGGCAGGTCCAGTGGAACCTCGGATCATCGGCAGCGGCACGGACGAGCACCTCGCGGACCCGTTCGGGTGCGCCGCGCTGCGCCGGCGGGTGCTGGACGCCTGGGTCGCCTCGCCGGCCCGCTTCCGGGAGGACGCCAACGCCGAGGAGGAGCTCGCGCTCGGCGGCTACCGCGACCGGCTGGTCGTCGAGTTGGCGCAGAACGCGGCCGACGCCGCCGTCCGGGCCGGGCACGGCCCCGGCCGGCTGCGGCTCACCCTCGCCGACGGCGTGCTGGCCGCCGCCAACACCGGCGCCCCGCTGGACGCGGCCGCCGTCGAGTCGCTGTCCACCCTGCGCGCCTCCTCCAAGCGCGGCGAGGCGCCCGCCGTCGGCCGGTTCGGCGTCGGCTTCGCGGCCGTGCTCGCCGTCACCGACGAGCCGGCCGTGCTCGGCGCCGCGGGCGGGGTGCGCTGGTCGCTCGGCGAGGCCCGCGCGCTCGCCGAGGCACAGCCCGAGCTGACCGAGGAGCTGCGCCGCCGGGACGGCCACCTGCCGCTGCTGCGACTGCCGTTCGCGGCCGAGGGCCCCGCCCCCGAGGGCTACGACACCGTCGTGGTGCTGCCGCTGCGGGACGCCGCCGCCGAGGACCTGACCCGCCGACTGCTGGCCGGGATCGACGACGCGCTGCTGCTCACCCTGCCGGGCCTGGCCGAGGTCGTGGTGGAGACCCCGGAGGGCACCCGGACGCTCACCCGCAGCGCCGCCGAGCCGCGCCCGGACGGCGTCACCGAGGTCACCGTCACCGACGACGCGGGCGGCCTGCCGCGGCGGACGGTCTGGCAGACCGCCGGTGCCTCCGGAACCCTCGCCGCCGACCTGCTCGCCGACCGGCCCACCGAGGAGCGCACCCGCCCGTACTGGACGGTGACCTGGGCCGTGCCGGTCGCCGAGGACGGCACCCCGCAGCGGCCCGACATCGCGCCGGTGCTGCACGCGCCCACCCCCAGCGACGAGCCGATCGGGCTGCCCGCGCTGCTGATCGCCTCCTACCCGCTGGACCCCACCCGCCGGCACGTCGCCCCCGGCCCGCTCGCCGACTTCCTCACCGAGCGCGCCGCCGACAGCTACGCCGACCTGCTGCGCGCCCGCGGCGCCCACCTCGGCTCGCTCGGCCTCGTCCCCGGCCCGCTCGGGCAGGGCGCGCTGGACAACGCGCTGCGCGCGGCCGTCCTCTCCCGGCTGCCCGGCACGCCGTTCCTGCCGCACCCGGCGCCGGTCGAGGAGGGCACGCCCGCGCTGCGGCCCCGGGACGCGACGCTGCTGGAGGGCGCCGACGGCTCGGTGGTCCAGGCGCTCGCGCCGATCTTCCCCGGGCTGCTGCCGGCCGGCCTGGAACGCCGCACCGAGCTGCGGGTGCTGAACGTGCGCCGGGTGCCGCTGGCCGAGGTCGTGGACCAGCTCGGCGGCCTGGACCGCGAGCCCGCCTGGTGGCGCAACCTGTACGCGGCGCTCGGCGCGGCCGACCCGGAGGCACTCGGCGCGCTGCCCGTACCGCTCGCGGACGGGCGGACCGTCACCGGGCCACGGCGGGTGCTGCTGCCCTCCGAGGACGCCGACTGGGCGGCCTTCCCCGGCTACCCCGAGACGCTGGCCGGGGCGCTCGCCGCGCTGGACCTGCGGCTCGCCCACCCCGAGGCGGCGCACCCGCTGCTGGCCAAGCTCGGCGCCGGGACGGCCACCCCGGCCGGGGTGCTGGACACCCCGGAGGTGCGCGCCGCCGTCGACCGCTCCTACGGGCTGGCCGACGACGACCTCGACGCCGCGCTCGAACTCGCCGAAGCCGTCCTGGCACTGGTGAAGGCGGCCGGCCCGGAGGCCGGTGAGCACCCCTGGCTGGCCCGGCTGGCGCTGCTCGACGACGAGGGCGAGCCCGCCCGCGCGGGCGAACTCGTGCTGCCGGGGAGCCCGTTCGCGGCGCTCGCGCGCGAGGAGGACGCCGGCTGGGTGGACGACGAGCTGCTGGAGCGCTGGGGCCCGGAGGTGCTCGCGGCCGTCGGCGTGCTGGCCGACTTCGTGCTGGTGCGCGCCGAGGACGTGGTGCTCGACCCGGACGACCTGGAGCGGCTCGATCCCACCGCCCCCGCCGACCGCGCGGCCGGCGGCCACCCCACCGGGCTGCTGGACGAGGCGCCCGACGGGCTCGCCGACTGGGCCGAGGACGCCCTGGAGGCGCTGCAGGCCGACGAGGCGGTGGGCGTCCCGCCGGTGGCCGCCGAACTGCTGGCCGTCCGCGACCTCGACCTGGTCGACGACGACGCCTGGCCCGAGGCGCTCGCCGCGCTGGCCCGCCCGCCGTACCGCGACGCCGTGGTCAACCCGGTGCGCACCCTGCTGCCGGACGGCTCCTACGCCGACCTGCCGCCGTACACCGCCTGGTGGCTGCGCGACCACCCGGTGCTGGGGGGCCGCGAGCCCGCCGGGCTGCGCGCCGCCGGGGCCGACCCGCTGCTGCGCGGCCTGTACGACGAGGCCCGCACCACCCTCGACGAGCAGTTCCTGCACGCGCTCGGGGTGCGCACCACGCTCGCCGCGCTGCTCGCCGAACCGCACGGCCCGGACGAGGTCCTGGACCGGCTCACCGACCCGGACGCCGAGGTCGGGCACCGTCAACTGCACGGCATCCACAGCGCGTTGGCCCGGGTGGACGCCGAGCGGATCGAGCCGCTGGACGTGGTGCGGGCGCTGCCGCCGCTGGACCCTGCCACCGGGCGCCGCCCGGCCCACACGGTGGTGGTGGACTCCACCGAGGCGGTCGTCGCCGACGCCCCGGACCTCGTCCAGCTCCTGCACCCGTACCCGCTGCTGCCCGTCGCCCCGGCGCTCGCCGCCGACCTCGCCGAGCGGCTGCACGTGTCGCTGGCCAGCGAGGTGGCGGGCGGCAGGGTGCTGTCCGAGGGCGTGCTGCACCGCGTCCCGGCCGTGGTGCGGGAGCTGCTGCCCGGCTGCCCGGTCGCGTACGAGGAGCACGAGGAGCTGCTGGTGGTCGGCCCGGACGGCGCCGAGGCCGCGGTGGACTGGCGGTGGGACCCGGAGTCGGACGCGCCCGAGCCGCCGTACGACCCCGAGCTGGCCGAGGCCGCCGACGAGGACGACGAGTTCGAGGTCCCGCCGGTGCCCGGGCTGCTCCACGCGGCCACCCCGGAGGGCCTGGCGGCCGGGCTCGCCTGGTCGGTCGGGCAGTGGCACCGGCGCTTCGAGGTGCTGGCCGCGCTCAGCGAGCCGGACCGGGCGTACGAGCTGTCGGCGGCCCGGGACTTCGAGGGCTGAGCGGCTGTGAGCGGATGTGCCAAGGGCCCGCCCACGAGGGCGGGCCCTTGGGCCGCTCCGGGCCGCGTCACTCGATGCCGCGGCGCTTCATCCAGCCCCAGCCGATCTCCAGCAGCACGCCGCAGACCACCGCGATGGCGACGCCCGTCCAAGGGTCGCGCCAGCCGACCAGGCGGAGCTGGAAGAACTCGGACAGCGGGGGGACCAGCAGGACCAGGGAGAACGCGCCGCCCATGGTGCCGATCAGCAGCAGGCGCCACCAGTTGTACGGGCGGGCGACGATGGCGAGCACCCAGATGGCGATCAGGAAGAGCGTCAGGGTGGCCACGCTGGTGTCGGCCTTGAGGTCGGTCGCGTGGTCGGAACGGGCCAGCGCGTAGGCGACGAAGGTGCCGGTGCCGGCGATGACGCCGCCGGGGACGGCGAGCCGCAGGACGCGCTTCACGAAGCCGGTGCGCGCCCGCTCGTTGTTGGGGGCGAGGGCCAGGAAGAAGGCCGGCACGCCGATGGTGAGGGTGGACAGCACGGTCGAGTGCCGGGGCAGGAACGGGTACGGCGAGTGGGTGAAGATCACCAGCAGCGCCAGCAGCACCGAGTAGACCGTCTTGACCAGGAACAGCCCGGCCACCCGCTCGATGTTGCCGATCACCCGGCGGCCCTCGGCGACCACCGAGGGCAGGGTCGCGAAGGAGTCGTTGAGCAGCACGATCTGGGCGACGGCCTTGGTGGCGTCCGAGCCGGTGCCCATCGCCACGCCGATGTCGGCGTCCTTGAGCGCGAGCACGTCGTTGACGCCGTCCCCGGTCATCGCGACGGTGTGGCCGCGCGACTGGAGCGCCCCGACCAGCTGGCGCTTCTGCTGCGGGGTGACCCGGCCGAAGACGCTGGTCCGGTCGGCCGTGTCGGCGAGCTCCTCCGGCTCCTGGGGCAGGGTGCGGGCGTCCAGCGGGTGGTCCGCGCCGGGCAGGCCGAGGTGGTCGGCCACCGCGCCGACCGAGACCGCGGAGTCCCCGGAGATCACCTTGGCCCGGACGTTCTGCCCCTCGAAGTAGCGCAGGGTGTCGGCGGCGTCCGCCCGCAGCCGCTGCTGGAGCACCACCAGGGCGAGCGGGGTGAGGCCGGCGGCCGGGTCGGGGGCGTCCAGCGGGACGGGCGTACGGCCCAGCAGCAGCACCCGCAGGCCCCGGGCGCCCAGCTCGTCCACCTCGGCGAGAGCCGGGTGCCCGGCGGGCAGCAGCACGTCCGGGGCGCCGAGCAGCCAGCTGGCCTCGCCGCCCTGCGGCTCCAGCAACTGCACGCCGCTCCACTTGCGGGCGGAGGAGAAGGGCATCGCCTCGATCACCCGCCAGCCGTTGCCGCCCGGGGAGCCGTCGGCGCCGTCGCCGCGCCCGTACGCGTCGATCACGGCCTGCATGGAGGGGTTGGGGCGGGCGTCGGCCCCGGCCATCACGGCGAGCGCGTGCTTGATGGTCTCCTTGTCGACCGGCTCGGGCTCGCCGTTCGAGATCACCCGCAGGTCGACCACGTCCATGCCGCCCTCGGTGAGGGTGCCGGTCTTGTCGAGGCAGACGGTGTCCACCCGGGCCAGGCCCTCGATCGCCGGGAGCTCCTGGACCAGGCACTGCTTGCGGCCCAGCCGGATCACGCCGATCGCGAAGGCCACCGAGGTCAGCAGCACCAGGCCCTCGGGGACCATCGGCACGATGCCGGCCACCATCCGGCGGACGGCCTCGCGCCAGTCGCGGCCCTCGACGGCCAGCTGGCTGATGATCAGACCGAGCGCGGTGGGGATCAGCAGGTAGGTGATGAAGCGCAGGATGCTGTCGATGCCGCTGCGCAGCTCCGACTTCACCAGGGTGAACTTGCTGGCCTCCTCGGCCAGCTGCGCGGCGTAGGCCTCGCGGCCGACCCTGGTGGCGGTGAACGCGCCCGCGCCGGCCACCACGAAGCTGCCGGACATCACCTGGTCGCCGGGGTGCTTGAGGACGGGGTCGGGCTCGCCGGTGAGCAGCGACTCGTCGATCTCCAGGCCGTCCGCCTCGGTGACCAGGCCGTCCACGATCACCTTGTCGCCGATGCCGAGCAGCACGGTGTCGTCGAGGACGATCTCGGAGACGGCGATCTGTTGGACGGCGCCGTCCCGGCGGACCTGCGGGCGGGCCTCGCCGATCAGGGCGAGGCTGTCCAGGGTCTTCTTGGCGCGCAGCTCCTGGATGATGCCGATCGCCGTGTTGGCCACGATGACCAGGCCGAACAGGCCGTCCTGGATCGGCCCGACGATCAGGATGATCCCGAACATGACGCCGATGATCGCGTTGAAGCGGGTGAAGACGTTGGCCTGGACGATCTCCTTGGTGGAGCGGCTGGACCGTACCGGAACGTCGTTGACCTGCCCGTTCGCGATCCGTTCGGCGACCTCGGCGGTGGTCAGGCCACCGCGTCGGCCGGGCAGCAGCCCGAGCGGGTGTGCTCCGTCCGGGTGATCTCCGTCGGCGGGCTGCTCTTCCGCGGGGTGGGCAGGCTGCGTCATGGCACCGACTCTACGGGCGCCTTATGTCCTATGCGTGCTACTAACGGACGAATTCAGTCCGACCGGGTGGCCAGGTCCTGGCCGTTCCCGTCGTTCTCGTTGCCTTCCTGGGCGGCGGCGCGGCTGCGAGCGATCGCGTCCCGCCGGGCGCGGCAGTACCAGAGGCCGATCAGGCCGAGCAGGCCGCCGGAGAGGCAGATCCAGGGCCAGGTGCCGTGGCCGTGTTCGGAGAGGGTGCCCTGGAAGGGGAGCAGGACCAGGAAGCCGACGAACCACAGCACCGTGCCGCCGCCGACGATGGCGACGTCGTTGGCCTCCAGCGGAGGGGGCGAGGGGTGCAGCGGCGTCTTGGGCATGGGGTCAAGCGTACGGTGCGGCGGGTTTCCCGGGGAGCCCCGCTGGCTCTACGCGCGAAGATAGCGCGTGTGCGATCCGGAAACCATACTTAATGCTCTACGCCCGGCCATCGTCGCCCCGGGCTGATCTCCCTCTCCTCAGCTCCCCCACAGAGGACGCACGAATGCCTGTGGTCCAGCCGACCACCGAGTCGCCCGAACCCGCGGACACCGCGCCCAAGCCCCCCAACGGCGCCCTGGACCGCTTCTTCAGGATCAGCGAGCGCGGCTCCACCGTGCCGCGCGAGATCCGCGGCGGTATCGCCACCTTCTTCACCATGGCGTACATCCTGGTGCTGAACCCGATCATCCTGGGCAGCGCCACGGACATGACCGGGGCTCACCTGGACAGTGCCCAGCTGGTCACCGCCACCGCCCTCACTGCGGGTCTCACCACCCTGCTGATGGGCGTGATCGGCAACGTCCCGATCGGCCTGGCGGCCGGCCTCGGCGTCAACACCATCGTCGCGCTGCAGCTCGCACCCAAGATGACCTGGCCGGACGCCATGGGCATGGTCGTGCTGGCCGGTTTCGCGATCATGCTGCTGGTCGCCACCGGTCTGCGCGAGCGGGTCATGAACGCCGTGCCGCTCGGCCTGCGCAAGGCCATCGCGATCGGTATCGGTCTGTTCATCAGCCTGGTCGGCCTGGTCGACTCCGGCTTCGTCAGCCGCATCCCGGACGTCGCGCACACCACCGTCCCGCTGCAGCTCGGCGGCAACGGCCACCTGCTCGGCTTCCCGGTGCTGATCTTCGTCATCGGCCTGGTGCTCACCCTGGTCCTGCTGATCCGCAAGGTGCCCGGCGCCATCCTGATCAGCATCGCGGTCTCCACCGCGATCGCCGTCGTGATCGACAAGGTCGCCGACGTCCCGGCGCTCAAGTGGGGCCTCACCGTCCCCACCTGGCCGGGCAACCCGGTGGCCGCCCCGGACTTCGGCCTGGTCGGCAAGGTCAGCCTGTTCGGCGGCTTCGAGAAGGTCGGCGTGCTGACCGGCGCGCTGTTCGTCTTCACCGTCCTGATGTCCTGCTTCTTCGACGCGATGGGCACCATCCTCGGCGTCGCCGACGAGGCCCACCTGCTGGACGAGAAGGGCGACCTGCCGGGCATCAACAAGATCCTGATGGTCGACGGCATCGCCACCGCGGCCGGCGGCGCGACCTCCTCCTCCGCCAACACCTGCTTCGTCGAGTCCACCGCCGGCGTCGGCGAGGGCGCCCGCACCGGCTTCGCCTCGATCGTCACCGGCCTGCTCTTCGTGGTGGCGCTCTTCCTCACCCCGCTCGCCACCATGGTCCCCGCCCAGGCCGCCACCCCGGCCCTGGTCACGGTCGGCTTCCTGATCCTGGCGAACTCCGTCAAGGAGATCGACTGGGCCGACTACACCATCGCGGTCCCGGCCTTCCTGACCATCGTGATGATGCCGTTCACCTACTCGATCACCAACGGCATCGGCTTCGGCTTCATCTCCTTCTGCATCCTCCGCCTGGCCGCCGGCCGCGGCCGCAGTGTCCCGGCCCCGCTCTACGCGGTCGCCGCGGTCTTCGCCTTCTACTACCTGATGCCGGCCCTCGGCCTGCTCTGACCCTCTTCAACGGGTTCCCACGGCCCCGCGCTCCTCGGAGCGCGGGGCCGTTCTCGTGGTATCGATTCCTTATTGTCGGCTACGGGAGGAACGGCCATGGCACGAATGGCGATCGACCTCGATGACGACCTCCTGGCGGAGGCGCAGCGGCTGTTCGGCACGACCACCAAGGTCGCCACGGTCAATGCGGCGTTGCGGGAGGCCGTGAAGCTGGCCCGGCGGATAGAGCTCGCCGATGCCATCGCCAACGGGGAGTTCGACCTCCTCGACGAGTCGGGCAAGTAGGCGGTGGCGCCACGCGAGAGCGCTTCCTGATCAGCATGTCGGCCTGGCCGACATGCTGATCGCCGCCACCGCAGTTGACGGCTTCGATCGCCGTGGCGCCGCCCGGAGTCGCGCGAAGCCCCGCTCCTCCGTCGATGGGGGAGCGGGGCTTCGGCGTTTCGCGGGGTGGGTCAGTGGACGCAGAACTCGTTGCCCTCGGGGTCCTGCATGACGAGCCATCGGCCGCCGGGCTCGTCGACGTGGCGCAGGGCGGTGGCGCCGAGGGCTTCGAGGCGGGTGACGGTGGCGTCGTGCTCGGCCGGGCCGGGGTGGACGTCGAGGTGGAGGCGGTTCTTGCCCTGCTTGGGCTCGGGGACGGCCTGGAAGAGGATGCGGCGGCCGAGGCCGGTGTCCGAGGCCGGGTCGTACGGGTCCTCGGGGTGGCGGACGGCGGCGAGGGTGCGCCAGGCGCGGCGCCCGTCCAGCTCGGTGACGGCCTCCGGAGGGACGGCGCCGGCGTCGAGCAGGCGGGCGATCAGGGCGCCGTGGTCCTCGACGGTGTAGTCGAGGGCGGCGCCCCAGAAGGCGGCCTGGCGGTGCGGGTCGGCGCAGTCGATGACGAGCTTCCAGTGCAGCGGCATGTAACTGTTTATAGGGGTTACGGTTCGAAGGTGCAATCGGGGCGCTTCGAAGCTGTCAAAAAGGCGACTGTGTAGGGAAGTTGGCGGCGGGCATACTGCCTGGACGGAGACGGGGAGGGGGCTCGGCCGATGGTGTACAAGGATCCGCCCGGGGGAGTCGAGGCGCAGCTGCTGCCGGAGCTGTTCTGGCGGGCCGACAAGGCCTCGCAGGACGGCCAGCGCGAGACGCTGCGCTGGTACCGCGGACTGATCGCGATGCTGGTGATCGCGGCGCTGATCGGGTCGCTCCCGGGCCCGGACCACAAGGGCGACAGCGACATCGCGCCACTGTTCTCGGTGGCCGCGTTCCTGATCGCCGGCTACTTCTGGTCCCGGCTGCGCCGCGGCAACCCGCAGGGCCGCTGGTACGAGGCGCGGGCGGCGGCCGAGTCGGTCAAGACGCTGGCCTGGAAGTACAGCGTGCGGGCCCGGCCCTTCGACGGCGAGGCCGACTCGGAGGACGTCGACCGCGGCTACCTGCTCCAGGTCGAGGACGTGCTGCGGGCCTTCGAGGACCCGGAGATCGTGCCGCCCGGCAGCGTCCCCGAGATCACCGAGGAGATGCGGCGCGCCCGGGCCGACAGCCTGACCGCCCGGCGCACCCTGTACCTGCGCACCCGGGTCGAGGGCCAGCGCACCTGGTACCGCTCCAGGGCCGAGGCCTGCGAGTCCCAGGCGGTCTCCTGGGGGCTCGGCATCGCGGTGCTGATCATCGTCGGTGCGGCGGCGGCCATCGCCCAGGCCACCGGGGCGCTGGAGGTGCACATCTTTGGCGCCAGCTCGGCCGCGGCCGCCTCGATCATCGCCTGGACGCAGCTCAAGCAGCTCCGCCCGCTGGCCGCCGCCTACCAGCTGGCCGCGCGCGAGCTGGAGAACGTCGGCAACCAGCTCACCGACCTCGACCTCTCGGCGCCGGACGCCGAGGCGCGGTGGGCCCGGATGGCCGCCGAGGCGGAGGACGCCGTCTCCCGGGAGCACACCACCTGGAGGGCCCGTCGGGCGTTCCCGCGCTGAAGCACACATGAGGGGGCAACTCCGGGAGGAGGCTGGGGAGATACCGCGAAGCGCGGGGCGCAGGTGTGGGGGCTGAGTGAGGGTAGGGCGCCGAGACGCGGAACGTAATCATTACGTGTCCATGCCCTGGTTTCATCGCCTCCGCGCGACCCGAAGTCCCTGCCGGAGGCCCCCTTGCGCATTCTCCTGATCGCCACCGCGTTCAACAGCCTGACCCAGCGCGTCCACACCGAGCTGCGTCAGCGCGGCCACCAGGTCGCCGTCCAACTCGCGCTCGGCGACGAGCAGATGAGGGCGGCGGTGGACCGCGTCGATCCCGAACTGATCATCTGCCCGATGCTCACCAGGGCCGTCCCGGCGGACATCTGGTCCACCCGGACGGTCCTGATCGTGCACCCGGGCCCGAAGGGCGACCGGGGCCCGTCCTCGCTCGACTGGGCGATCACCGAGGGCGCGCGGCACTGGGGCGTCACCGTGCTGCAGGCCGTCGAGGAGATGGACGCGGGCGACATCTGGGCCTGCGTGGAGTTCCCCGTCCCCGAGCGGGGCAAGAGCGAGCTGTACCGGGGCGAGGTCGCCGACGCCGCCGTCGAGGCCGTGCTGCTGGCCGTCCAGCGCTACCAGGGCGGGCTGTTCACCCCCGAGCCGCTGGACTACGGCCGCCCGGACGTGCGCGGCGAACTGCGGCCCCTCCTGCGCCAGGAGGCACGCCGGATCGACTGGGCGCACGACGACACCGCCACCGTGCTGCGCAAGCTGCGCGCCGCCGACTCCCAGCCCGGCGTGCTGGACGAGCTGTACGGGCGCGAGTTCTTCCTGCACGGCGGACACCCCGAGGACCGGCTGCGCGGCCCGGAGCCCGGTGCCGTCCTCGCGACCCGGGACGGCGCGATCTGCCGGGCCACCGTGGACGGCGCGGTCTGGATCCCGCAGCTGCGCCCGCGCCGCACCCCCGGCGGGCCCACCCCCTTCAAACTGCCGGCCGCCACGGTGCTCGCCGACGAGCTGCACCGGGTCCGCGAGGTGCCGGTGACCCCGGCCGACGCCGCCGGCCGGGACACCTGGTCGGAACTGCGCTACCGCGAGGAGGGCGACGTCGGCTTCCTCGAATTCGCCTACGCGGGCGGGGCGATGGGCACCGAGCAGTGCCGCCGCCTGCTCGCCGCGTACCGGGAGGCGGCCGACCGGCCCACCTCGGTGCTGGTGCTCGGCGCGCCCCGGGACTTCTACTCCAACGGGATCCACCTCAACGTCATCGAGGGCGCGGCCTTCCCGGCGCTGGAGTCCTGGGAGAACATCAACGCGATGGACGACCTGGTCGAGGCGGTCCTGACCACCGGCGACAAGCTGACCGTCGCCGCGCTGGCCGGGAACGCGGCGGCCGGAGGCCTGATGCTGGCGCTCGCCGCCGACGAGGTGTGGTGCCGGGAGTCGGCGGTGCTCAACCCGCACTACCGGCTGATGGGCCTGTACGGCTCCGAGTACTGGACGTACACCCTGCCGCGCCGGGTCGGCGCCGAGCGGGCCGAGCGGCTCACCGCCGAGGCGCTGCCGGTCGGCGCCGAACACGCCCACCGGATCGGCCTGGTGGACCGTACGGCCGGCGGGGACGCCGACGGGTTCCGCCGCTGGGTGGCCCGGGAGGCCGCCGGGCTGGCCGCCTCGCCGGAGCTCACCGGGCGGCTGGTGGACAAGAAGCGCCGCCGGGCCGAGGACGAGGAGGCGAAGCCGCTGGCCGCGTACCGGGCGGAGGAACTGCGCTGGATGCACGCCAACTTCTACCGGGCGGGCGAGCCGTACCACGCGCTGCGGCGGGACTTCGTGCGCAAGGCCTGCCCGGTGGCCACGCCGGAGCACCTGACCGGGCTGCTCGGACAGCCGGAGTGAAACGGCCGGGGTGAGACGGCCGGGGTGAGACGGCCGGGGTGGGATCGACGTCCGGCCGGGGTGGGGGGCCCGGCCGGACGTCCGTTCCTGTCGCCCTAGTTCCGCGCACTCGGAGCGGTGCGGGCCGTGCAGGCGGTGCGAGCCGTGCGGGTGGCGCGCGCCGGCAGCGGGGCCGCGGGGCCGACCAGCAGCGGCTGCGGGGTGCCCCGGCTCGGCGAGACGGCGAAGGCCAGCGAGCCGAAGAACACGTAGCAGCCGAGTCCGACCCCGAGCGGGAAGATGAACTGGAGCGCCATCACACCGCCCTGGGTGGAGTGCGAGAAGTCCAGTCGGACCGACAGCGCCGCCATGCCGGTGTAGTGCATCGCGCAGACGGCCACGCCCATCACCGGCGCGGCCGCCAGCACGGCGAGGGTGCCCCGGATGTTCAGCGCGGCCCAGAGCGCGGCCGTCGCCGCGATCACCGCGATGGCGACGGACAGCGCCACCGTGAGGTGGTCGTACCCGAGCCGGCCGGGCAGCACCATGGCCGCCATGCCCAGGTAGTGCATCGCGGCGACGCCGAGCCCGGTGGTCAGCCCGCCGACCAGCAGTGACAGCACGGGGCGGCGCCGCCAGTACCCGACGGTGAACAGCCCGACGCCGACCACCGCGACGGCGACCAGCAGGCTGAGCACGGTCAGTACGGGCTGGTAGCTGATCTCGACGCCGGTGACGGAGAAGCCGAGCATCGCGATGAAGTGCATGGACCAGATCCCGGCGCCGAGCGAGGTCGAGGCGAAGAGCAGCCAGGCCACCCGGGTGCGGCCCTGCGAGACGAGTGCCCAACGGGCGCTGCGCAGGGCGACGAAGGCACCGAGGCAGGCGACGAAGTACGAGACCGCCGGTGTCACCCAGCCGTGGTCGGCATGATGGATCTCACCCAAGAGAGCTCCCTGGACGGATGCGGGGGATGGGGCGCCAGGGCTCGGGCGGAGGCGGGGCCCGCGGTACGGGCGGATCGTGGAACGCGTGCGGGCGTGGGCGCGGTGGGGGCTCCGCCGAGGGGAGACCTGGCATGTGGTGCCCCTGACAACGGGGACAGTAGCCACTGCCCGGCGGTCGCACAATGTTCGTGTTTTTCGTGAAATGCCTGGTCAGCGGGGATCTTTACGCGGCCTGCATGATCTTGGCACCAAGCCCTGACACCGCCTGCGCACGGCCCGCCGGTGGGCTGCCGCTCGACGCGTCACTGCTCCAGGGGGGCCAGCCCGAACGGGTGGCCCGCCGGGTCGATCAGCACCCTGAGGGTGCGGCCGTGCTGGTAGGCGGGCTCGGTCGCGCCGAGCGCGAGGGCCTTCGCGGTGGCCTCGTCCAGGTCGTCGACGTAGAAGTCGAGGTGGAAGTGCTTGCTGCCGTCCGGCTCGGTCCACGGCTCCGGGCGGTAGTGCGTCACCCGGCCGAAGCCCAGCGGGCTGCCGCCCTCGGGGTTGTCCAGGATCGCGAAGTTCTCGTCCACGTGCCGGGTCTCCCAGCCGAGCAGCTCGCCGTAGAAGGAGGCCAGCGCGACCGGGTCGGCGCAGTCGATGGTGA
Source organism: Streptomyces sp. FH025 (assembly GCF_017427025.1). Lineage (GTDB taxonomy): Bacteria > Actinomycetota > Actinomycetes > Streptomycetales > Streptomycetaceae > Kitasatospora. The sequence goes on along the minus strand of NZ_JAFLNG010000058.1, from coordinate 680 downwards.
CCATGGCGAGCCGGGCGAAGCCGGTGTCGTCGGGCGCGAGCTGTTCGGAGGCGAGGTCGGACATGGCTGGTCGCCCTTCCTGGAGTCGCGAACGGTGATCCAAGACCCAATATGGCACCGGGTCGATCTTCCGGCGCGGCGGGAACCCGTTTTTCCTTAGCGAGAGTAATGACGTAAGCTAAAGAGATGCCCGAGATGTCCGAGCAGGACCTCGCAGCGATCTCTCAGCTGCGATCGTCCACGATGCGCCTCTCCCGACGACTCAAACACCAGCGGGTGGAAGAGTCGCTGAGTCCCACCGAGATGGGAGTGCTGGGCACCCTCGCCCGGTGCGGGAAGGCGACGCCGGGTGAGCTCGCCCGGAAGGAGCACGTGCAGCCTCCTTCGATGACCAGGATCGTCGCGATGCTGGAGGAGAAGGGGCTGGTGCGGCGGGAGCCGCACCCCGAGGACCGCCGCCAGGTGGTCGTCAGCAGCACCGAGCAGGCCGAGGCGATCCTCGCGGAGAGCCGTCGGCGCCGAAACGTCTGGCTCGCCGAGCTCGCCCAAGGGCTCGACGAGGAGGAGTGGGCCGTCCTCCGCGAGGCCGCGCCCGTGCTCTACAAGCTCGCCCACCTGTAGCCCGCACCGTTCGTACACCTCAAGGCACACCGACCCCGGCCGGCCGCCGGGAGAACAAG
>NZ_JAFLNG010000579.1 GCF_017427025.1 Streptomyces sp. FH025 | reverse complement strand
GCGCCGGCGGCGGAGGGCGCCGGAGTCGGCGCGGGGTCGGACGGCGGCGCCTCGGGGGCCTGCGCCTCGTCGTCGACGGTGATGCCGAAGTCGGTGGCCAGGCCGATCAGCCCGGAGGTGTAGCCCTGGCCGATCGCCCGGAACTTCCAGGCGCCGCCGCGCCGGTAGAGCTCACCCGCGACCAGGGCGGTGACGTTCTCGCCGTCGGCGATCGCGAACTCGGCGATCGGGGGCGTGCCTTCACCGGCCGCGGCGTCGAACAGCAGCAGCCGCAGCCCGGGGACGGCACGGAACGGGCCGCCCTCGGAGGAGCCGGCCAGCACCACCCGGTCCACCTCGACGGGCAGCTTGGCGAGTTCGACCTCGACGGTGTCGATGATCTCGGCGCCGCCGGAGGTCTGCTGCTTGGGCAGGTGGCGCACCAGGCCGGAGGGGTGGCGCGGCTGGTTGTAGAACACGAAGTCGGCGTCCGAACGGACCTTGCCGTTGGCGCCGAGCAGCAGCGCGGACGCGTCCACGTCCGGCGCACCGGGCGTGGCGCTCCAGCGCAGCACGGCGCGGACCGCCGCGGCCGGCAGTGCGATGTTGGCGCCCTTGGCCATCACGTGCGTCATAGCGGACCATCCTGCCCGTTCGCCACCCCTTCGGACAACGTGACCGGGACGGTCGGGGCCGGGCCGGACTTTGCCAAGAATTGCGCAGGACCGAGGTTTGCCGTCGGCGTCACCGTGATCGGGCCGGCCGGTCGCGGCGTTCCGGGATGTTCCGGGAGTTCCGGGAGTTCAGTGCCCCGGGGCCGGGAACGGCCGGAATCCGTCCGTACGATGGGGTGTTCGAAAGGCCCCCGGGGGCTCGGCGGAGGGAGTCCGCCGGTGGTGCGTCCAGGAGAAACCGCGGGCCGGAGGCCGTCCACCCCCGAGGAGAGCACCTTGCGCCATTTCGGCCACCTCCCCGACGACGTCCGCGCCCGGCTCTTCCTGGAGCAGCCGCGGACGTTCACCGCGCGGAGCGAGCCCGCCGTGCTCGCCACCGCGCTCGGCGGCACCCTCTACAGTCCCGCCACCAGGCCCGCGCTGGCCGCCGACATCCGCAAACAGGCCGGTCGGGGCGTGGTCTCGATGGTGCTCTGCCTGGAGGACGCGATCGCCGACCACGAGGTGGACGCGGGCGAGCGGAACCTGGTCGAGCAGTTGGCTGACCTGGGCAATGATTTCACCGACTGCACACAGGATCACCCGCTGCTCTTCATCAGGGTCCGCAGTGCCGCACAGATCCTCGACCTGGCCGAGCGGCTGGGCCCGGTCGGCGCGCCGCTCAGCGGCTTCGTCCTGCCCAAGTTCACCCCGGAGAACGGCGGCGCCTACCTGGCCGCGCTCACCGCCGCCGAGGCCGCGACCGGGCGGCGGCTGTTCGCCATGCCCGTCCTGGAATCGCCCGAACTCGCCCACCTGGAGACCAGACGTGAGCAGCTCTTCGGCATCGCCGAACTGCTCGCCGGGCACCGCGAACGGGTGCTCGCCGTCCGGCTCGGGGTCACCGACCTGTGCTCCGCGTACGGGCTGCGGCGCTCGCCCGACCTCACCGCGTACGACGTGGCGCTGGTCGCGGCGGTGATCGGGGACGTGGTCAACGTGCTCGGCCGGGCGGACGGCACCGGGTACACCGTCACCGGGCCGGTCTGGGAGTACTTCCCGGTGCAGGAGCGGATGTTCAAGCCGCAGCTGCGCCGCACCCCGTTCGCCGCGACCGCCGGGACGGCCCGGGCCTCCGGCGAGGAGGTCCGCCGCCGGATCATCGAGCACGACCTGGACGGGCTGATCCGCGAGGTCGAACTCGACCGGGCCAACGGGCTGCTGGGCAAGACCTGCATCCACCCCAGCCACGTCCCCGCCGTGCACGCCCTCTCGGTGGTCACGCACGAGGAGTACTGCGACGCCCGCGACATCCTCCGCCAGGAGCGGGACGGCGGCGGGGTGCTCCGCTCGGCGTACACCAACAAGATGAACGAGGCCCGGCCGCACCGCGCCTGGGCGGAGCGGGTGCTGCTGCGGGCGGAGGTGTTCGGCGTGGCCCGGGAGGACGTGAGCTTCGCCGAGCTGCTGTCGGCCTGCCTGTGCGGCTGAGAACCGAGCACGTGATCCGAGAAGCACCATCGAAGGCGGGACCAGTAGTGACGACGACAGCGGCAGAACAGCGGGAGTGGACCGGGCGCTGGGTCGCCGACCGGGCCGGGATAGCACTGACCGGATCGGAGCGCCTGCCCGAACTCGTCGGCCTGGCGCTGCGCTCCGGCAACCCCCGGCGCGCCCACCTGCTGGTCTCCAGCGTGCTCGGCAAGCACGTCCCGCAGCGGCCCGCCGTGGTGCACGGCGCCGGGCTCGAACTCGGCCGCCGGGTACGGGAACTGCTCGGCGCCGAGCCGGCCGGGCGGGCCGTCGTGCTCGGCTACGCGGAGACGGCCACCGGCCTCGGCCACAGCGTCGCTGACGGCCTGGACGCCCCCTACCTGCACTCCACCCGCCGCTCCGTCCCCGGCGTGCCCCCGCTCGGCGGCTTCGAGGAGGAGCACTCGCACGCCACCTCCCACCTGCTGCTCCCCGCCGATCCCGAACTCCTCGCCGGGGACGGGCCGTTGGTGCTGGTGGACGACGAGCTCTCGACCGGCCGCACCGTCCTCAACACCATCCGCGAACTGCACGCCCGCCACCCGCGCGACCACTACGTGATCGTCGCCCTGGTCGACCTGCGTTCGCCCGCCGACCGGCACCGGCTCGCCGAGGCCGCCGCCGGACTCGGCGTCCGGCTGGACGTGGTGGCCACCGCGAGCGGCGCCGTCGAACTGCCCGAGGACGTCATCGAGCGGGCCGAGCGGCTGATCGCCTCGGCGCCCGCGCCCTCCGCCCCTCCGGCGGTCGACCCGGCCCCGGTGGTCAGGGTCGGGCTGGACTGGCCCGCCGGGCTGCCGGACGGCGGCCGGCACGGGTTCACCGCCCGCGACCGCGCCCGGCTCGACGCCGTACTGCCCGCACTGGCCGGGCAGGTGGCCGAGGCGCTGCCGGGCGCGGCGGAGCGGGTGCCGCAGCGGGTACTGGTGCTCGGCTGCGAGGAGCTGATGTACGCGCCGCTGCGCCTGGCCGGGGCGCTCGCCGAGCGGCTCGGCGACGACCGGGTGCACTACTCCACCACCACCCGCTCGCCCGTCCTTGCCGTGGACGACCCCGGCTACGCCATCCGCACCCGGCTGGCCTTCCCCGCCCACGACGACCCGCGGGACGGCGGCTCGCGCGAGCGCTACGCCTACAACGTCGCCCCCGGCGCCGACCCGGCCCGGCGCTTCGACGCCGTGGTGCTGGTCGTGGACGACGTCGCCGACACCCCGGCCCTGCACCGGGGGGAGCGCGCGCTGCTGAACCAGCTGCGACGGGTCACCGACCGGGTGGTGCTCGCGGTGGTGCCCTCCCACCGGCCGGTGTCGCCTGCCCTGCGGCCGATGTCTCCTGCCCTGCGGCCGGCGTCGCCCGCCCCGCTGTACGGCCCCGCGTTCTCCTCGTACCGGCCCGAGGAGGTCGCCTGGTTGCTCAAGGACCTCTCCGGCGTCCGGCTCGAAGCCCCCACCGAGGAGCGCGAGGAGGCCGTCCAGAACGGCGGCGCGCACTACGCCGAGTCGCTGCCGGTCGAGTACCGGCCCAGCCCCGAGTACCAGGAGCTGTTCCACCAGGCGCTGCGCGGCTCCGCCGACCGGATCGCGCTCGCCGTCGGCACCGTCGCCGAGACGCTGCTGCGCGAGCGCGGCCCCGGGCTGGTGCTCGCCTCGCTGGCCCGGGCCGGGACGCCGGTCGGCATCCTGATCCGCCGCTGGCTGGCCTTCGCCCACGGCCTCGACGTCCCGCACTACGCGGTGTCGATCGTTCGCGGCCGGGGCATCGACCCCGTCGCCCTGCGCTACCTGGCGGCCCATCACCGGGCCGCCGACGTGGTGTTCGTGGACGGCTGGACCGGCAAGGGCGCGATCACCCGCGAACTTGCCGACGCCCTGGCCGGCACCGGTTTCGACCCGGACCTCGCGGTGCTCGCCGACCCGGGCCGGTGCGTGCGCACCTACGGCACCCGGGACGACTTCCTGATCCCGTCCGCCTGCCTCAACTCCACGGTGTCCGGGCTGGTTTCGCGCACCGTGCTGCGCGCCGGGCTGATCGGTCCGGGGGACTTCCACGGCGCCAAGTACTACTCCGAACTCGCCGGGGGCGACGTGTCGGCGGCCTTCCTGGACACCGTGGCCGCCCACTTCGCCCCGGCCCGCACCCTCGCAGTCGAGGGCGCCGCCCGGCTGGCCGCCGACCCGGACCGGGCGCCCGACTGGGCCGGCTGGGCCGCCGTCGAACGGATCAGCGCCGAGTACGGGATAGCCGACGTCAACCTGGTCAAGCCGGGGGTGGGCGAGACCACCCGGGTGCTGCTGCGCCGCGTCCCCTGGCGGGTGCTGGCCCGGCGCGGTGCCGGCGCCGACCTCGACCACGTCCGCCTGCTCGCGGCCCAGCGCGGCGTCCGGGTGGAGGAGGTGGACGGGCTGCCGTACACCTGCGTGGGCCTGATCCACCCCCGCTACAGCCGGGGCGCGACCGGCGCCAGCGGCCGGGCCGTGCCGGCGGGGGAGTCCTCATGGCGGGCGTGCCGACGGCGGGGGTGCTGATGGCGGACGTGCCGGCGGCCGGGGTGCTGGTGGCCAGCGACCTCGACCGCACGCTCATCTACTCCGAGCGGGCGCTGGCCCTGGACGGCCCCGACCCGCTCGCGCCGAGGCTGCTCTGCGTCGAGGTGCTGGACGGGCGGCCGCTGTCCTTCCTCACCGAGCGGGCCGCCGGGCTGCTCGCCGAACTCGCCCGCCGGGCCCGCTTCGTCCCCGCCACCACCCGGACCGTCGAGCAGTACCGGCGGGTCAACCTGCCCGGCCCGACGCCCGGTTACGCGATCTGCGCGAACGGCGGGCAGCTGCTGGTGGACGGCGTGCCGGACGGGGACTGGCGCCGCGAGATCACCGCGCGGCTCGCGGCCG
>NZ_JAFLNG010000578.1 GCF_017427025.1 Streptomyces sp. FH025 | reverse complement strand
GACCCGCTTGCGGTACCCTGAGCCCATGCGAACCGTGCGCCTGCTCCTTAGCCGGCCGCGCTGACCAGGACCGGCTGCGCCCTCGGGCGGTGCCGGAGTCGGCGTGGCGTCCCCTCCTGCGAGGGGATTTTTTGTTTTCCGCCCCCGCCCGCGTCATGGGACGGGTCCACGGGCCGGCCGCGTCGCGCGGTTCGCCAACTGACATCGATGGAGCTTGAAGGACCATGAGCGAGACGACCCCTGCGTCCGGCGCGGCCGAGACCGCGACCGAGCCGTTCCGGTACAGCGCCGCGCTGGCGGCGGAGATCGAGTCCCGCTGGCAGGACATCTGGGAGAAGGAGGGCACCTTCCACGCCCCCAACCCCACCGGTGCACTGGCCGACCCGTCCGCCGGTGACGTCGCCGCGAAGCCGCACAGCTTCATCATGGACATGTTCCCGTACCCCTCGGGCGCGGGCCTGCACGTCGGCCACCCGCTGGGCTACATCGCCACCGACGTCTTCGCCCGCTACCAGCGGATGACCGGCCACAACGTGCTGCACACGCTGGGCTACGACGCCTTCGGCCTGCCCGCCGAGCAGTACGCGGTGCAGACCGGCACCCACCCGCGGGTCTCCACCGAGGCCAACATCGCCAACATGCGCCAGCAGCTGCGCCGGCTGGGCCTGGGCCACGACCCGCGCCGCTCGATCTCCACGATCGACCCGGAGTACTACCGCTGGACCCAGTGGATCTTCCTGCAGATCTTCAACTCCTGGTACGACGAGGCCGCCCGCAAGGCCCGCCCGATCGCCGAGCTGGTCGCCGAGTTCGAGTCCGGCTCGCGCGAGGTGCCGGGCGGGCGCGCGTGGGCGGCGCTGTCCGCCGCCGAGCGCGACGAGGTGCTGGGCGAGTACCGGCTGGCCTACGCCAAGGAGGTGCCGGTCAACTGGTGCCCGGGCCTGGGCACGGTGCTGGCCAACGAGGAGGTCACCGCGGACGGCCGCTCCGAGCGCGGCAACTTCCCGGTGTTCAAGTCCAACCTGCGCCAGTGGATGATGCGCATCACCGCGTACTCCGACCGCCTGATCGCCGACCTGGACCTGCTGGACTGGCCCGAGGCCATCAAGCTGCAGCAGCGCAACTGGATCGGTCGCTCCGAGGGCGCCCGGGTGGACTTCGCCGTCGACGGCGGGAAGATCACCGTCTTCACCACCCGGCCCGACACCCTGTTCGGCGCGACCTACATGGTGCTGGCGCCCGAGCACGACCTGGTCGACACGATCGTCCCCGCCGCCTGGCCGGAGGGCGTGCCCGCCGAGTGGACCGGCGGCGCGGCCACCCCCGCCGAGGCCGTCGCCGCCTACCGCGCCGCGGCCGCCGCCAAGTCGGACGTCGAGCGGCAGGTCGAGGCCAAGGTCAAGACCGGCGTCTTCACCGGGGCCTACGCCGTCAACCCGGTCAGCGGCGAGCCCGTACCGGTGTTCATCGCCGACTACGTGCTGATGGGCTACGGCACCGGCGCCATCATGGCCGTCCCCGCCCACGACCACCGCGACTTCGCCTTCGCCCGCGCCTTCGGCCTGCCGATGCGCTGCGTCGTCGAGCCCACCGACGGGCGCGGCGAAGACCCGGCGGCCTGGGACGACGCCTTCGACACCTACGACTCGGTCATCGTCAACTCCTCGCAGGACGAGCTGACCCTGGACGGGCTGAGCGTCGTCGACGCCAAGGCCGCCGTCACCGCCTGGCTGGCCGAGCGCGGCATCGGCGAGGGCACCGTCAACTACCGCCTGCGCGACTGGCTGTTCAGCCGCCAGCGGTACTGGGGCGAGCCCTTCCCGGTCGTCTACGACGAGGACGGCGTCATGCACGCGCTGCCCGAGTCGATGCTGCCGGTCGAGGTCCCCGAGGTCGACGACTACTCGCCGCGCACCTACGACCCGTACGACTCCGACTCCTCGCCCGAGACCCCGCTGTCCCGCAACGAGGCCTGGGTCAACGTCGAGCTGGACCTGGGCGACGGGCCGAAGAAGTACCGCCGCGAGACCAACACCATGCCCAACTGGGCGGGTTCGTGCTGGTACGAGCTGCGCTACGTCGACCCGTCGAACACCGAGGCCGTGGTCGACCCGGCCAACGAGGGCTACTGGCTGGGCCCGACGGACACCAAGCCGGCCGGCGGCGCCGACCTGTACGTCGGCGGCGCCGAGCACGCCGTGCTGCACCTGCTGTACGCGCGCTTCTGGCACAAGGTGCTGCACGACCTGGGCCACGTGTCCTCCGTCGAGCCGTTCCACAAGCTGTTCAACCAGGGCATGATCACCGCGGACGTCTACCGCGACGAGCGCGGCTTCCCGGTGCCCGCCGCCGAGGTCGAGGAGCGCGACGGCAAGTACTTCTGGCAGGGCGAGCCGGTCAAGCGCGAGGCCGGGAAGATGGGCAAGTCCCTGAAGAACGCCGTCGCCCCGGACGACATCGCCGACGAGTACGGCGCGGACACGCTGCGCCTGTACGAGATGTCCATGGGCCCGCTGGACGTCTCCCGCCCCTGGGACACCCGCGCCGTGGTCGGCTCGTACCGCTTCCTGCAGCGGCTGTGGCGCAACGTCGTCTCGGAGGCCACCGGCGAACTGGTCGTCACCGAGGAGGAGCCGGACGAGGCGACCCTGCGCGCCCTGCACAAGGCCATCGACGGCATCCGCGGCGACATGGCCGGGCTGCGCTTCAACACGGCCGTCGCCAAGGCGATCGAGCTGAACAACTACCTGGTCAAGCGCGGCTCCACGCCGCGGGCGGTGGCGGAGCAGCTGGTGCTGATGGTCGCGCCGCTGGCCCCGCACATCGCCGAGGAGCTGTGGCGCCGGCTGGGCCACACCGAGTCGCTGGCGCACACCGACTACCCGGTCGCGGACCCGGCGTACGTGGTGGACGAGTCGGTGACCTGCGTCGTCCAGATCAAGGGCAAGGTGAAGGCCCGGCTGGAGGTCGCGCCGAGCATCACCGACGCCGAGCTGGAGGCGCTGGCGCTGGCGGACCCGGCCGTCGTCGCGGCGATCGGGGATGCCGCGGTGCGCAAGGTGATCGCTCGGGCGCCGAAGCTGGTGAACATCGTCACCGGGTGAGGGTGCGGGTTGACCGGATTTGATCCGATGTGATCGGGCGGGTGTCCTTCGGGGCGCCCGCCCGGTTCGTTTCGGCTGTGGCTGTGGCTGTGGCTGTGGCTGTGGCGTCTGCTGGCTTCGGCTGCGGTTCTCGTGTGTCTTCCATGCTCTTCCGTGCTCCTCCGGTCCGGCTTCCGGTGTGTCGTGGGCCCTCGGGGAGATCCCGGATCTGTCCCTGATCTCCGCCCGCGCGGCCGGTTCCGACCGCCCCGGGGCCGGTTGCGGCGGCTACCGTGGAACCCACGGCAATACGGCCCGCGTTGGGCCCGGTGGAGGCCGAAACGGCGGCGGAAGGTGGCGCGCGATGGACGTGTTCGGCGTGGTGATCGGCCTGGTCCTGCTCTTCGGGATCGCGGTGCTCGTCCTGGCCGTGGTCGGGACGGTCAAGGCCGCCAAGGCCGTCGCCGCGAAGGTCGAGAAGCACGAGGCCAACGCCCGGCGCGCCGTCGAGACCGCCACCCTCAAGGCGAAGACCTACACCAAGGTCGGCCCGCCCGGGCAGATCGCCGCCGTCCGGCTCAAGCTGCGGACCTCGTTGGACGGCACCCGGCAGGTGCTGGAGAGCGGCCTGCCGCAGGACGGCCAGCTCGGCGAGGCCCTCGCACTGCTCACCCGGCTCGACGCCCACGCGGCGGAGCTGGACGGCGAGCTGCGGATGCTCGAACGCGAGCCGGACACCGCGCGGATCGCGGCCAAGCTGCCGGAGCTGCGGGAACGGTCGGAGCGGATCGTCCACTCGGCGGAGACCATGCGGTGGGCGGCGCAGGACCGGATGCACCGGTTCGCCGAGGACGAGCTGAGCCGGCTGAGCCAGGAGTGCGAGAGCGAGGCGGGGGCGCTGCGGCACTGGGACTCCGCGAAGACCGCCCCGGGTTCCGCTGGCTCCTCTGCTCCGAGTGCCGCCGCTCAGGGTGCCGCCCCTTCGGGCGCCTCCTCCGGCGCGGGCAAGGCACCGGGCGCGGCCCGCGCGGGGCTGACGGACGGGAAGGGGCGGCCGGGCGCGGAGGAACTGCTCGGGCTGGCCGATCCGCTGACGAAGCTTGCGCAGCGGCTGCGGAAGCCGGCGGCGGGCTGAGTACCGCTCCGCTGAGAGCGCCCCGCGGGTGCCGGTCAGAGCGCCCCGCTAGTGCCGGGGACGGACGCTGTCCTACCCGGACGACGGGCGCTGTCCTACCGGACGAACGGGGAGTAACCTCCGCCTCATGCCCTCCGACCTCGCACTTGTCACCGATTCCACGGCCTATCTGTCGCAGGAGGCCCTCGACCGGCACGGGATCACGGTGGTCCCGCTGAGCGTCGCGGTCGGTGACTCGGTCCTGAGCGAGGGCGTCGAGATCTCGCCGAAGGACGTCGCCGAGGCGCTGCGCGGCAAGCAGCGGGTGACCACCTCCCGGCCCAACCCGGAGACCTTCGCCGCCGCCTACCGGGCGGCCGCCGAGGCCGGGGCGGAGGGGATCGTCTCGGTGCACATCTCCGGCGAGCTGTCCGGCACCGTCGAGGCCGCCCGGCTGGCGGCCGCGGAGGCTCCCGTACCGGTGCGGGTGGTGGACAGCCGGCTGGTCGGCATGGCCCTCGGGTACGCGGTGCTGGCGGCGGCCGAGTCGATCGCGGCCGGGCGGGGACTGGCGGAGGCGGCCGAGGCGGCGAGCCGGCGCGGGGCCGTGACCAGCGGGTTCTTCTACGTGGACACCCTGGAGCACCTGCGCCGGGGCGGGCGGATCGGGGCGGCTCAGGCGCTGCTCGGGTCGGCGCTGGCGGTCAAGCCGCTGCTGCACCTGGACGGGGGGCGGATCGAACCGCTGGAGAAGGTGCGGACGTCCTCGCGCGCCATCGCGCGGCTGGAGGAGATCGCGGTCGAGCGGTCGGGGGAGGGAGAGGTGGACATCGCCGTCCACCACCTGGCGGCCGAGGAGCGGGCCGAGCCGCT
>NZ_JAFLNG010000577.1 GCF_017427025.1 Streptomyces sp. FH025 | reverse complement strand
CGCCCTGCTCATGGCGGCCCTGGCGTTCGTGACCGTCTTCCTGGCGGCGGCGCTGCCCCGCGTCTCGGACCGGGGTGCCAACGCCGCGCTGCGGGACTACATGAGCCACCAGAACCTCAACCAGGCCAGCCTGCAGAGCGCCAGCAAGACCCAGCTGTCCGACACCGCCGCCGCACTCGACGCCGTCCAGCAGAAGCTCACCGGGCGCATCGGCAAGAAGCTGACGCTCTCGGAGCCCGGCGAGGCCTACGGTACGAAGGCGCTGGCCGACGGCCCGATGGACAATCCGGGCTACGCCCGGCTCTCCGAGGCTCCCCCGAGCATGAGCGTGATGTACCTGCACGGTCTCGCCGACCGGGTGACCCTGACCGACGGCACGTGGCCCGGTAGCACCCCCGCCGGCCTCGGCGAACCGCTGCCGGTCGTCATGAGCCGCCAGGCCGCCGAGACCATCGGCGTCAAGCTCGGCGACACCGTCGACAACGACGGCGGAGGGGCACGCTCGACCCGGCGCAGCCTGGTGGTCGGCCTCTACCGGGCCAACGATCCGCAGGATCCGTTCTGGGCCGACCTGGGCTGCCCGGACCGTGCCTGCCTGCACATCGACACCAAGGGCGCCGCCTGGTGGCAGACCACCGCGTTCGTCGACGGTGCCAACGTGTCAGCGCTGGCCCTCTGGGGCTCCGGCGGTGAGAACTTCTGGCGGTTGCCCGTCGATTCCGCCTCCCTGCGGGCCGACCAGCTCGGCGAGACCCGCGCTTCCATCGCCTCGTTCCAGACCGGGCCCGGTGCCACGGCCCTGGTAGCCGAGACCGGACGCCGGGACCTGCGCACCAGCTCGGACCTGACCGACCTCCTCAACCGGGCGGAGGCCCGCTACCGGGCGGCCATGCCGCTGAGCGCGATCGGGCCGGCCGGTGTCGCGGGTGTGGCGGTGGTGGTGCTGTGCCTGGCCGCCGCGCTCAGCACGGACCGGCGCAGTGCCGAGATCCGGTTGTTGCGGGCGCGTGGCGGTTCGCGCGGCGGGGTGCTGCTGTGGCTGCTCGGTGAGGGCGTGGCGACGGTGCTGCCCGCCGCGGTGCTCGGGCTGGTGCTCGCGTTGGTGCTGCTGCCGACGCCGCGGTGGGGTTACGCGGTGCTGGCGGCCCTGGCCGCCACGTTGCTGGCACTGCTGGCCTTTCCGGTCCGCGCCGCGCTGCTGTGGTCGCGCGAGCGGGCGCCCGGGGGCTGGCGGCGGGTGGTCGGTGAGGCCGTGGTGCTGGCCGTCACGGTCGCGGCGGTGGTGGAGGTCCGTCGGCACGGCGTGGGCCGGCCCGGCGGCGACGGGATGGACCCTCTGCTGGTGGCCGCGCCGCTGCTGCTGGCCGTCAGCGGTGGGTTGGTGCTGGCACGGGTCGAGCCGGTGGTGGTCGGCTGGCTGGCCGCGGCGGCCGGCCGCGGTCGGGGCCTGGTCGGTTTCCTGGGGCTGGCCCGGGCGGCCCGGGACACCTCGGGCCGCCGTCGGCCCTCGGTGCTGCCGTTGCTGGCGCTGCTGATCGCCGTCACCAGCACCGGTTTCGGTTCGACCGTGCTCGATACCGTCGACGGTGTCCGTACACGGGCCGCGCGGATCTCGACCGGCGGTGACGTCTCCGTGGTGATCCCGGACTACGCCACCCTGTCGGAGTCGTTCACCAAGGCCGCCGCCGAACTGCCCGGTGTCCGGTCCGCGACCGGGCTCCTGATGGAGCCCAAGGCCACGTTCATCGGTGGCGACCAGGACTACACCAGGGCCGCCCTGGTGGTGGCCGAGCCGAACGCGTACGCCGCGATCGCCCGCAGTCTCGGGGTCGGCGAGTTCGACCCGGCGAAGCTCGCCGGGAGCCCGGGCGGTCGCGACACCCCGGTGCCCGCCCTGTTCAGCCGCGACCTGGCCAAGCGCTTGGCCGCCGGGCCGGCCAAGGTCCGTACCCCCAGCGGGAACGAGCTGGCCACGACGGTCGCCGGGATCATCACCGCCACCCCGGCGCTGCCGGACCCCGGCACGCCGTTCGTCGTGGTGCCCGCCGGCCCCGCCGCCGAGCGGATACCGGAGCTGAAGCGGACGAACAAGTGGATCGCCGTCGGCGACGTCGACCCCGACCAGCTCCGGACGACGCTCCTGGAGCGCGGCCTGACCCAGCCGACGGGCATCGCCAAGCTGGTCTCGGACGCGGCCGCGGCCGCCGGCAAGTCCAGCCACGGCCTGCCGCCCGGCTACACCGTCCACAGCAGCCGCGAGCGGGCCGACCAGCTCGGCGACGACCCGCTCCAGCAGGCCGCCGGGTCCTTCTTCTGGTACGCGGCCGCCGCCGCGGCCGGATTCGCCCTGCTCGCCGTCCTGCTGACGCTGTTCCGGGCCGCGCCCGACCGCGCCGCCGTGCTGGCCAGGCTGCGCACCATGGGCCTGCGGCCGCGGCAGGGCCTGGCCCTGATCATCGCCGAGGCACTGCCCCAGGCCCTGACGGCCGCCGTGGGCGGCGGCCTGGTCGCGGTCGTGGCGGTCGCCCTGCTCGGACCCGCCTTCAACCTGTCGACCCTGGTCGGCGCCCAGGTCCGCGACGCCCTGACCCCCGCGCTGATGCCGGTGCTGCTGCCGACCGGCGGCCTGGCCCTGCTGGTCGTCCTCGCCGTCGTCGTGGAGACCCTGGTCGCCGGACGGCGCCACCTCGCCACCGAACTGCGGGCGGGGGAGCAGTCATGACACCGGGGCCGGAGGAACGGGCCGTGACAGCGGAGCACAGCGCCGGAACAGTGGGGACCGGCGGGAAGAAGCAGACAGTCGAGACGGGAGACCACCGGTGAAGAGCACCCCCCAGGAGCGGCCGGCCGCCGAGGCCCCCAGCCTGCAGGAGCTCCGGCAGCGGGCCCTGGCAGCGGCCTCGCCCAAGAACTTCGGCGAGGGCGCGGCGATCGTCTGCGACCGGCTCGTCCGGATCTTCAGCGCCGAAGGGGTCGAGGTCCAGGCCTTGCAGGGCCTGGAGCTGACCATCCAGCAGGGTGACCTGGTCGCCCTGGTCGGCGCCTCCGGCAGCGGCAAGTCCACCCTTCTCACCATCCTCGCCGGGCTCGACGTGCCGACCGCCGGCACCGCCACCGTCGCGGGCTGCGACCTGCTGGAGATGCCCGCCAAGGAACGGCTGCGCTACCGGCGCGAGGTGGTCGGCTTCATCTGGCAGCAGACGGCCCGCAACCTGCTGCCCTTCCTGACCGCCGCCCAGAACATCGCGCTGCCCATGCAGCTGCGCGGGCGCCGGTCCGGGAACGGCTCGAAGCAACAGGCCGCCCGGGTCGCCGAGTTGATGGAGGCGCTGGAGATCGGCGACCTCGCCCACCGGCGTCCGAACGAGCTGTCCGGCGGCCAGCAGCAGCGGGTGGCGATCGCGGTGGCGATGGCCAACAACCCGCCGGTGCTGCTCGCCGACGAGCCGACCGGTGAGCTGGACTCCGAGACCGCGGGCGTGATCTTCGAGTCCTTCCGCACCGTCAACCGGGAGCTGGGCGCCACCGTGGTCATCGTCACCCACGACCCGATGGTCGCGGGCGAGGTCCGCCGCACGGTCGCCATCCGGGACGGACGGACCAGCAGCGAGGTGCTGCGCCGCACCGTCACGGACGAGCACGGCGAGGAGTCGGTCAACGAGCGCGAGTACGTGATGCTGGACCGCACCGGGCGGGTGCAGCTGCCGGTCAAGTTCCTGGAGGCGCTCGGTATGGAGCACCGGGTGGCGGTGGACCTCGCGGCCGACCACATCGAGGTCCGCCCGGACGACCTCGCCGGGCACTGACGCGGTGTCAGCCGTCGCCGCCCATCCGCTGGAACAGGCCGCTGCGCTCGGCGTCCTTCCGGAGGCCGTCCTTCCGGAGGTCGGGCGGCGCCTGCTCGTCGGAGCGTTCGCTGCGGGAGGTGGCGGTGCAGAGGGCGAAGACGAGAAGGGCGCTGGCCGCGACGGCGAGGATGCCCAGTGCGGTCAGGACGCGTAGCCAGGTCAAGGTAGTGCCTCCTGGGGACGGTGCGAGGGAGCGCCGTCGGGTGTATCGGCAGCTCGGCCCGCACGGTCGAGTGCCCACCGTCGGTTGTTCCCGTCGGCCGCCGCGCGAGAGGTCGTTCGCACGGGCGCCTGAAGCACGGGCGGGGCGCGTCACACCCCTTCGCGCGCCCCTGTGGCGGTGACGGCCCGGTCGTTCGCGAGCGCGCGGAGGGCGGTGAGGTCGGGTTTCCCCAGGCCGTTCAGGGGGATGGCCGGGAGGAGCAGGACGTCGTCCGGCGTGCACCGGCGGTCCCCGTGCTCCCGGACCCAGCGGCGCAGCTGTTCCGCCGTCACCCGCGCGCGGGGGGTGACGGTCACCGCGGCGTTGACGCGCTGGAGGCCGTCCCCGTCGGCGGTCGCGAACATCACCGCCTCGCGGACGTCCGGGTGGGTGCGGAGCGGCTCCTCGACCTCGCGAGGGAACACATTGTGCCCCTCGATGATGGCCATCGGGTCCCGCCGCCCGGCCACCGTCAGATAGCCGGCCGCGTCCAGGCTGCCCAGGTCCCCGGTGTACAGCCAGCCGTCGCGCAGCACCCGTGCCGTCAGCTCCGGGTCGCGCCAGTAGCCGGCCATCGCGGTCGGGGTGCGCACGCAGATCTCCCCGGTGCGGCCCGGCGGCAGCGGTGCGCCCTCCTCGTCCAGGATGCGCACCTCGGTGTCCGGGAACGGGCGGCCGGCGGTGGTCAGCAGCGGCGGGGCCAGGTGCTCGTCCGGGCTGAGCCGCGAGACCGGGCCGCACTCCGTCAGGCTGTAGGTCTGGTGCAGCACCCGGCCCAGCCGCCGGGTCGCCTCGGCCAGCCGGCGCGGCGAGGGCGGGCAGCCGGTGTAGCCGACCCGGCGCAGGCTGCCGGTGTCGGTCGCGGGCAGCAGCGGGTGGTCCAGCAGGCGGTGGAGCAGGTGCGGCGGCAGGTAGGCCCGGGACACCCGGTGCCGCTCGATCGCCGCCAGCACCTCCCCGGCGTCGAAGCCCTCCTGCATCACCACCGTGCCGCCCGCCGCCAGGGCGAAGTCCGCCGTGGTGCCGC
>NZ_JAFLNG010000576.1 GCF_017427025.1 Streptomyces sp. FH025 | reverse complement strand
GGATCTTGATCCGGTCCTGCGCCGGCGCCTTCAGCGGCGAGGCCGCCGAGCTGTGGGCCGCCAGGTAGGCCGTGAAGACGTCCAGGTCGGAGACGCCGACGAGCTTGTCGGTGCCCGCCGCGAAGGCCGGGAAGCCGTCGCCGCCGCCGGCCAGGAACTCGTTGGCCGCGACCCGGTACTTGGCGGCCGGGTCGACCGGGGCGCCGTTCAGCCGGACCGAGTCGACGAGCAGCCGGGCCGCGCCGGTCTTGCGCATGTCCAGGGTGTAGTGCAGGTTCGAGGACACCTGGAGGATCTTCGGCGCGGCCTCGTTGGGGCCGCTCACCTGCTGCTGGAGCAGCTGGACCAGCTGGGCCCCGGTCAGCGTCTTGACCTGCATCATGTTGGTGAACGGCTGGACGGTGAACGCCTCGCCGTAGGTCACCACGCCGTCGCCCTCGCCGCCCGAGGCCTTGTAGACCAGGTCGGAGCGGATGCCGCCGGGGTTCATGAAGGCGACCTGCGCCCCGCCCTTGTCGGCCGGGGCCAGCCCCTCCAGCTGCGCGTCGGCGATCACGTCGCCCAGCGGCTTCTCCAGGTCGCTGCTGCCCCGGCCGTTGATGTCCGAAGCGATGTAGCCGACCGGACGGTTGGCCTTCGGGGCGGCCAGCTTGGAGTAGTGGTCGATCAGCGCCGTCATGTCCGGAGCCTTCTCGACCGTACGGCGCACCACGTGGTTCTCGGCCTTCACCGAGGGGCGCACGATCTCGCCGGTGGTCTTGTCCAGCTTCATGTCGATCTCGGTGAACAGCCGGCCGAAGGAGGCGGCACTGGTCACCGAACGCGGCACGCCGTTGGGGTCGGGGATGCTGCAGGCGTACGCGTTGTGGGTGTGGCCGGTGACGATGGCGCCGACCGCCGGGTCGATCCTCTTCGCGATGTCGACGATCGGGCCGGAGATGCCCTGGCCGGCCGCGCCGCAGTCGTAGTTGTAGACGCCGCTGGCCGGGTAGCCGCCCTCGTGGATCAGCGCGACGATCGAGTTGACGCCCTTGGCCTTCAGCTCCGCGGCGTACTTGTTGATCGTGGTGACCTCGTTGGCGAACTTCAGCCCCTGGACACCCTGCGCGGTCACGATGTTCGGCGTGCCCTCCAGGGTGACGCCGATGAAGCCGACCTTCACGCCCTGCGACTTGGTCACCCAGTACGGGGCCAGCAGCGGCTTGCCGGTCTTCTCGTCGGTGACGTTGGCCGACAGGTAGTTGAAGTTGGCGCCCTTGAAGGTGCGGCCGGGCTCGTAGCAGCCGTCGGTCGGGTGGCAGCCGCCGTCCTGCTTGCGCAGCAGCTCCGCCGCGCCCTGGTCGAACTCGTGGTTGCCGACCGAGGTGACGTCCAGTCCGAGCTTGTCCATCGCCTCGATGGTCGGCTCGTCGTGGAACAGGGCGGAGGTCAGCGGGCTGGCCCCGACGATGTCGCCCGCCGCGACGGTGATCGAGTCGTCGGCCGGGATCCGGGCCTTGCGCAGCTCGGTGGCCAGGTACTCGATGCCGCCGGCCGGAGTGGAGACCTCCTTGCCGGTGGCCGGGTCGATCTCCTTGATCGTGCCGGAGGACCCGGCCGGGGGCTCCAGGTTGCCGTGGAAGTCGTTGATCGCCAGCAGCTGGAGGTTGACGGTCTTGTGGCGCTTGGCGTTGGCGTCGGCGGCCTGGGCGGCCGTCGGCACGGCCACCGTGCCGAACAGACCGGCGGCGGCGACGACGGCGAGCGCCGTCCGTCGGGATCTGACGGTGAGCATGAGGGGGTCCCCTGCACCTCGGAGGGAGCACCGGCAACGGGAGCACCGGCGTGTGGGCAAGATGTTGCGCCTGTGCAGCCTAGAGTCAACGCGCGTAGCTGTCAGGAGGTCGAACGTAACGAGAGGATTACCTGCTGACGAACCATCGCCATCCGTCGGTGGCTCACCACCTGCGAACCACCGCGCGGCCCCGGCTCGGGCCCCTGCCCGTACTCCCGGCTCGGGCCCCTGCCCGTACTCTCGGCTCAGACCCCCGGCTCGGCCGCCAACTGCCGCTCGGCCCGCGTCCGTTCGGCCACCGCGTCCTCGGTCATCGCGCGGTCGGTGTACACCAGTGGCCGCTCGGTCTCGGTGATGATGTGCTTGACCACCTGGACGTTGCCGTTGACGTCCCAGACCGCGATGCCCGGCGACAGGGTGGGAATGATCTCCACCGCCCAACGCGGCAGGCCCAGCACCCGGCCGGTGGCCCGCGCCTCCTCGGCCTTCTGCATGTAGATCGTCCGGGTCGAGGCCATCTTCAGGATCGCCGACGCCTCCTTGGCCGCCGCGCCGTCCACCACGTCCGACAGGTGGTGCACCACCGCGACGAAGGACAGGCCCAGTCGGCGGCCGAACTTCAGCAGCCGCTGGAACAGCTGCGCCACGAACGGGCTGTTGATGATGTGCCAGGCCTCCTCGACCAGGAAGATGCGCTTCTTCCGGTCCGGCCGGATCCAGGTGTGCTCCAGCCACACCCCGACGATCGCCATCAGGATCGGCATCGCGATCGAGTTGCGGTCGATGTGCGAGAGGTCGAAGACGATCAGCGGTGCGTCCAGGTCGATGCCCTCGGTGGTCGACCCGTCGAACATCCCGCGCAGGTCGCCGTCGACCAGCCGGTCCAGCACCAGTGCCACGTCCAGGCCCCAGGACTGCACCTCGCCCACCGCGACGCCCAGCGACTCCACCGAGGACAGGTCGGGGTTGCGCAGGGTGTCGATGATGTCGTCCAGCACCGGCTGTCGGTCCTTCACCGAGGCCACCACATGGGCGTGCGCGGCCTTCAGCGCGAAACCGGCCCGCTCCTCCAGGCCGCGTCCCATCGCCACCTCGACGATGGTGCGCAGCAGCGACAGCTGGCCGGTCTGGGTGATCGCCGGATCCAGCGGGTTGAGCTTCACCCCGCCGTCCCGGGCCGCCATCGGGTCCAGCCGGATCGACTTTATGCCCAGCGCGTCGGCGATCAGGTTCCACTCGCCGACACCGTCCTCGCCCTGCGCGTCCAGCACCACGACCTGCCGGTCGCGGAACCTCAACTGCCGCAGCACGTACGTCTTCTCCAGCGCCGACTTGCCGTTGCCGGACTCACCCAGCACCAGCCAGTGCGGGGCCGGCAGCTGCTGCCCGTACAGCTGGAAGGGGTCGTACACATACCCCTTGCCGCTGTACACCTCGCGCCCGATGATCACCCCCGAGTCGCCCAACCCCGGTGCGGCGGTGGGCAGGTAGACCGCCTGCGCCTGGCCGGTCGAGGTGCGCACCGGCAGCCGGGTGGTCTCCACCTTGCCGAACATCAGGCTGGTGAACGCGTCGGTGAGGTTGCCGAGCGCCATGGGCGGCCTCCTGGTGCCAGCGGTAGGGGTGGACGTGCGCCGTGGATGGGAAGGCGCGGTGGGTGGACGGGCGCTGCGGTCAGCGGCGGATGCCGGTGGCGAACGGCAGGGTGTTCACGAAGGCCCGGTGGTGCTCGCGGTCGCACCACTCCAGCTTGAGGTAGCTCTTGCCGGCCGAGGCCCGGATGGTCCGCTTGTCGCGGGCCAGCGCCTCGGGGTTGCGCGAGGAGACCGTGATGTAGCCGACCAGGTTCACCCCGGCCGCGCCCGACGCCAGGTCGTCACCGCGCTGGTCCACCCGGCCGGTGTGCGCCAGGTCGCGCGGGTCGACCGTGCGGTTCATCTTGGCCGCCCGACTGGCCTCCGCCTCGTCGTTGGTCTTCTCGGTCAGCATCCGCTCGATCGCGACGTCGGTGGGCTCCAGGTCCATCGTCACCGCGACCGTCCGGATCACGTCCGGGGTGTGCACCAGCAGCGGCGCCAGGAAGTTGACGCCCACCGGGGTGAGCGGCCACTCCTTGATCCACGCGGTGGCGTGGCACCACGGCTCCCGGGTCGCCGACTCGCGGGTCTTCGCCTCCAGGTACTGCGGGTGGGTCGCGTCCAGCTCGGCCGGCCAGGCGTTGCGCCGCGACATCGCCTGGATGTGGTCGATCGGGTGGTCCGGGTCGTACATCGAGTGCAGCAGCGACGACAGCCGGGCCTGGCCCAGCGGCTGGCGCACCCGGATGTCCGCCTCCGCCAGCCGGGCGCAGATGTCGGTCAGCTCGCGGGCCATCACGGCCGCCAGCCCGTCGTCGTCCCGAGCCCGCCCGCCGGTCGCCGTACGGCCCATCGCGTGCGCCTCGGCGGCCAGGTCACGGGTGTAGTGCATGCAGGCCACCAGGTAGGCCCGGTGCTGCTCCGAGGAGGTCGAGACCATCGACTGCAACTGGTCGTACGACTCCTGCAGCCAGCGCGGCGCGTCGTGGTCGCCGCGCCGTTCCACGTCCTTGGCGTGCGCGTCCGGATCGGCCGGCAGGGTGCGGGCCAGGATCTGCAGCCGGGTCACGAAGCCGTCCCCGTTGGCAACGTGCTTCAGCAGCGTGCCGAACCGGTCGACCAGCGCCTCCTGGTCCTCCGAGTCGCGCAGCCCGACGCCCGGGCCCTCGATCTCGATCGCGGCCGTCACCGTCCGCCGCTCCAGGTGCATCAGCACCCCGACCTCGTCCGGCCCGAACGGCGCCGTCAGCCAGCGCAGCCGCCCCACCCCGGGCGGCGGGCCGATCTCCACCTCCCGGCCGTCCATCCGGGTGCCCGCGTCCATCGCGTCCGAGCGCCACACCGCGCGCCCGCTGCGCACCGTCCGGCGGTAGGTGCGGTTGATCTCCAGCCACTTGTAGAACGTCCGCTTGCGGTACGGCACGTAGACCGCCGCGATGGCCAGCGCGGGCAGGCCGACCAGACCGGCGATCCGCAGCGGCAGGATCGGCATCATCAGACCCCAGAGCATCCCGAGGAACGCCCCGAAGATGATCAACAGGATCTCGCCGGACTCCCGGTTCCGGCCGATCGGCGCGTTCGGGCGGGCCTTGCCGATCAGGTAGGTGCGGCGCTGGTGCACGTACGGCTGGGCGTACTGGGCACCGTACTGGCCGAGCGGTTCACTGCTCACTTACCCGTCACCCTCCCTTCGCTGGATTGCTGTCGCGGATCGGAACCGGGGCCTGCG
>NZ_JAFLNG010000575.1 GCF_017427025.1 Streptomyces sp. FH025 | reverse complement strand
ACGGATCGCTTGATCACGGGGATGGCTTGATCACAGGGATCGCGGAAGGTCACGGATCGGCTACCAAGAGTAGGTTTGCCGTCGCCGTGGGGCCTGTCAAACGGAGGCCCGCCCTCACCGGGGCCGCCCTCGCCGGGGCTGCCCGGCGAGGGGCGGGTGCGGCGCCCGCTCGGCCGCCGGTGACTTCCTCCCCGGCGCGGTCGCTCTCGTCGCCGCTGGTCACCGGCGGGCGTTCAGGCGACGTTCACGGAAAACCACCGGATTCGGTGGTGGACCAAACGCCATGCCGGGTACACCAGTTGACGGCCGCTTCCGTGCGGCGGCGCTCCCGTCGACACCGCCGCGCGTGATTCCCCAGCGGTCGGACCATCTGCGGGCGAGGGCTGCCCGTGCGGAAGGCGTGGAGGCGTCCGTGAGTGACGACCGGCTCGGCGACAGGATCCCCAACTCCCCACGAGAGAACGTCCAGGACGAACGGACCGTCACGTTCCTGCGGTTCGGCGTCGGCGCGATCGGCATCCTGCTGCCGCCGGCGCTGCCGCTCGGGAACTGGCTGGCGGACGAGGTCATGGGGCGCGCCACGGACGGGTTCTGGCCCGTCTCGATGAGTGCCTCGTACTACACGGGCACGCGGAACGTCCTCGTCGGGGCGCTGTGCGCGCTCGGGGTGTTCCTGATCTGCTACCGCTTCGCCCCGCGGGACGACCGGTGGAGCACGGCGGCCGGCGTGTTCGCGCTCGGGGTCGCGCTGTGCCCGACGACGCCCGCGGACCCGACCGAACTCCAGCACGTCATCGGGGTGTTCCACATCGCCTTCGCCTCACTGCTGTTCGTGATGCTGGCGCTGTTCTGCCTCTACTCCTTCCGCAATCCGCGCTCCGCGCAGCCGGCCCGGGTCGGCACCGCCTACCTGGCGGCCGGCGTGCTGATCCTGCTCGCGCTGCTGGCGGCCGTGGTCACCGGGCTGTCCGGGATCGGCGCCAACTGGCCGGTGCGGCCGCTGTACCTGTGCGAGTGGGTGGCGACCTGGGCCTTCGGCGCGGCCTGGATCGGGGCGGCGGTGGAGCTGGCGGCCGGGCGCGGCGGGCCGGCCGGCAGCGGCGTGCTCCCCCGTCAGTCCGGGGTCCGGCCGCGCAGTCCGGAGACCCAAGTCTGAGGGATGATCATCTGGTCGTACCGGATGACCGTTACCATGCGCACCACGGGCCGCCACGGTGGCGGCCCGTGACGGATGCCCAGCGACAAACGGGAGGGCGAGCATGGCGAACGAGGTCCGGGCCCAGAGGGAACCACAGCAGGAGCCGCAGGAGGACCACCCCTCGGTGGACCTGCGGATGGACGTACCGCACTCCGCGCGCGTCTACGACTACCTCATCGGCGGCAAGACCAACTTCGAGGCGGACCGGACCGCCGCGCACGCCTCGGTGCAGGCCTGGCCGTCACTGCCGATCTCGATGCGCACCACCCGCGACTTCATGCAGCGCTCGGTGCGCCACCTCGCCGAGCGGTACGGGGTGCGGCAGTTCCTGGACATCGGCACCGGCATCCCCACCTCCCCCAACGTGCACGAGATCGCCCAGTCGATCGCCCCCGAGGCCCGGGTCGCGTACGTGGACAACGACCCGATCGTGCTGACCCACGCCCGGGCCCTGATGGACAGCACGCCCCAGGGCCGCACCTGCTACGTGGACGCCGACTTCCGCGACCCGGAGTCGATCATCGGCAACCCCCGGCTGCGCGAGGTTCTCGACCTCTCCCAGCCGGTGGCGCTGTCGCTGATCGCGATCGTGCACTTCGTGCTGGACGAGGACGACCCGCAGGGCATCGTGCGCCGCTTCATGGACGCGCTGGCGCCCGGCAGCTTCCTCGTCCTGACCGTGTTCACCGGCGACACCGACCCGGTCGGGGTGGGCGGCGTCGGCCGCGAGTACAACGCGCGCGGCATCCCTCTCCAGATCCGCGACAAGGCCGAGACCGAGGCCTTCTTCGACGGCTACGAGCTGCTCGACCCCGGCGTCACCCTCGTCCACCACTGGCGGCCGGACGCCGACGCCGCGCCGATCCGCGACCGGGACATCGCGATGTACGCGGGCGTGGCGATCAAGCGGTGACCCGTTCCTGAGGTGATCCGCTCCTGAGGTGATCCGTTCCTGACGGGGCGACCGGGCCTGGTCAGCCGGGGACGGCGACCAGGCCCGCCTCGTAGGCGAGGATGACCAGCTGCACCCGGTCGCGGGCGTCCAGCTTGGCGAGCAGCCGGGTCATGTAGGTCTTGACGGTGGCGACGCTGAGGACCAGTTCGGCGGCGATCTCGGTGTTGGACAGGCCGCGGCCGACCAGGGTGAGGATCTCCCGCTCCCGGCCGGTGATCGCCTCCAGGCGCTTGGCCGCCGGAGCGGGCGGGACGGACGCCGCGGGCGGAGTGGGCGGCGCGAACTGGGGCGCGTGCCCGACGAACGCGCCGATCAGCCGGCGGGTCACGCCGGGCGCGATCAGGGCGTCCCCGGCGGCGACCACCCGGACGGCGGCGAGGATGTCGTCCAGCGCCATGTCCTTGACCAGGAAGCCGGACGCCCCGGCGCGCAGCGCCGCGTACACGTGGGCGTCCTCGTCGAAGGTGGTGAGCACGACCACCTTGGTCGGCCCGCCGGCGGCGGTCACCAGCCCGGTCGCCTCGATGCCGTCCATACCGGGCATCCGGATGTCCATCACCACGACGTCCGGCCGCAGTTCGGCGGCCAGCCGGACGGCCTCGGCGCCGTCGCCGGCCTCGCCGACCACCTCGACGTCGGTCGTCTCCGTGATCACCATCTCCAGCGCGGCCCGCACCAGCGGCTGGTCGTCGGCCAGGACGACGCGGATCACGCGGTCACCTCCGTGGGAACGGGCAGCCGGGCCGCGACCCGGAAGCCGCCGTCCGGGCGCGGCCCGGCCTCGAACTCGCCGTGCAGCAGGGCGACCCGCTCGCGCAGCCCGGCCAGTCCGAAGCCGCTGCCGGGCGCCGTGCCGTGGCCCCGGCCCCGGTCGGTGACCTCCACGGTCAGCTCCCCCGCGGTCCGGTGGACGGTCACCCGGCAGTCCCGGACCTGCGCGTGCCGGACCACGTTGGTGACCGACTCCTGGATGATCCGGAAGGCCGACAGGTCGATCTCCGGCGGCAGTGGCCCCGGAGTCCCCTCGCGCCGCACCACCACCCGTACGCCCGCCGCCGTGGTCGTCTCGGCCAGCCGGTCGAGGTCGCCCAGACCCTGCGGGGCGGTCGCCGAGGGCTCCCCCTCGGCCTCGCGCAGCACGACCAGCATCCGGCGCAGCGCGGCGAGCGTCTCCCGCCCGGCGGACTCGATCTCGCCGAGCGCCTGCTTGGCCCGCTCCGGCCGGCGGTCGATCACCCGGCGGGCGGCGCCGGCCTGGAGGGCGACGATGCCGATGCTGTGCGCGACGGTGTCGTGCATCTCGCGGGCGATCCGCAGCCGTTCGGCGGTGACCGCCTCGGCGGCGGCCCGACTGCTGAGCGTCTCGGCGTGCTCCCGGTTCTGCCGGACGGAGCGCCCGGCGAGCCAGGCGACCAGGGCGAGCAGCGCCGCGCCGTCGGCCGAGCCGATGTGGGTGCCGGTGAAGATGCCGACGGTGTCGCCGTGCACCAGGCCGATGTGCAGCACCAGGAAGGCCATCACCAGGGCGAAGGCACCACGTGAGCTGCGGCGCGGGCGGGCGGCGGTGATCAGGAACAGCGCGACGTCCACGGCCAGCAGCGAGCCCGGCGGGACCTGGGCGTTCCCGCTCCAGCCGTCGGTCTCCGTCCAGGTGGCGACCAGCAGCAGGGCGACCGAGAGCACCGGCAGCCGCCGGACCAGCGCGGCGCCGAGGAAGGCCACCGCCGTGTCGGCCAGGGTGAAGGCCAGGCCGCCGTGCACGGCGGCGCCGTGGTGCAGGGCGGCACCCTGGTGGCGCTGCGCGGTGGCGCCGAGCAGGACGGCGGGGTAGGCGGCGGCCACGCACCAGGCGAGGGCGACCCAGGCCTCGGGCGGGACGCGCCTGAACAGCGGGGGCGGTGGCGTCGCGGGCATGGTTCGAGATCGTAACGACAGGGGTGGGCTCCGTCATCCGACCCAGGTTGTACGACCGCGGCTGACCTGCGGTGTCGACACCGGTCCGATGTGCGCGGGCGGGCCTTCCCGGCACCGTGGTGCCCATGATCGAAGTCATCGAACTGACCAAGCGTTACGGCCGTCGGACCGTCGTCGACCGGCTCGGCTTCACCGTCCGCCCCGGCCACGTCACCGGCTTCCTCGGCCCCAACGGCGCGGGCAAGTCCACCACCCTGCGGCTGATCCTCGGCCTGGACGCCCCGACCGGCGGCACCGCCACCGTCGACGGCCGCCCCTTCCGCGACCGGCCGCGCGGACTGCGGCACGTCGGCGCCCTGCTGGACGCGGGCGACGTGCACGGCGGGCGCACCGGGGCCGCGCACCTGCGGGCGCTGGCGCTCAGCAACGCGATCCCGGCCGCCCGGGTCGAGGAGGTGCTGCACGAGGTCGGGCTGACCGAGGCCGCCGGGCGGCGCGTCGGCGGCTACTCGCTCGGCATGAAACAGCGCCTCGGCATCGCCGGCGCTCTGCTCGGCGACCCGCCCGTCCTGCTCTTCGACGAGCCGCTCAACGGCCTCGACCCGGAGGGCGTGCTCTGGGTGAGGCGGCTGTTCCGCCGACTCGCCGACCAGGGGCGGACGGTGTTCGTCTCCAGCCACATGATGGCCGAGATGGAGCACACCGCCGACCGGCTGGTGGTGATCGGGCGCGGACGGCTGATCGCCGACGAGAGCCTCGCCGAGTTCGCCGCCCGGGCCGGCCGAGCCTCCGTCACCGTCCGCGCCGCCGAATCCGACCGGCTGGCGGCCGTCCTGACCGCGGCCGGCGCCACCGTGTGCCCCGGCCCGGACGGCGCCCTGGAGGTGACCGGCCTGGACGCCGGACGGATCGGCCAACTCGCCCTGGAGGAAAGGCTGTTGCTGTACGCGCTGACCGAGCGCGGCGCCTCCCTGGAGGAGGCCTTCATGGAACTGACCGCCGACAGTGTCGAATACC
>NZ_JAFLNG010000574.1 GCF_017427025.1 Streptomyces sp. FH025 | reverse complement strand
GGGATCACCGGAATGACGCCCTCGCGGTGCACGGTGCCCTCGATCAGGCCGTACATGCGGTCCGCCGCGTAGTAGACCTCGTTCTCGTTCTTGAGACCGAAGGGCTCCAGATCGACCAGGAAGTGGTGCTTGTTGGGCAGTTCGAGCCGGACCTCGTCCACCTCGGGGCGGTTGTTGAGGACCCGGGTGCCCATCGCGTGCAGGGTCTGCTGCAGCGAGTAGGAGTAGGTCTCGGCGAACGCCTCCAGCATGTGCCGCTTCACCTGGTTGTAGGAGCGGTTCCAGTTGGGCTGGGCCTCGCCGTCCCCGCCGCTGTAGCCGTACTTCCAGCGGGCGGTGACCTGGGTGGCGAGGATGCGGTCGTACGCCTCCTGCAGGGTGGTGTAGTCGTCCTTGATGTAGCCCCAGAACTCCGAGTTGGTGGAGTTCATCACGACGAGGTCCTTGAGGCCGGAGATGACCTGGACCGACTCGCCGTCGTAGACGACCTCGGTGGTGCGGATCTCCTGGCCGTTGCGGACGAAGGAGTGGCCGACCTCCTCC
Source organism: Streptomyces sp. FH025 (assembly GCF_017427025.1). Classification (GTDB taxonomy): domain Bacteria; phylum Actinomycetota; class Actinomycetes; order Streptomycetales; family Streptomycetaceae; genus Kitasatospora. The sequence goes on along the minus strand of NZ_JAFLNG010000574.1, from coordinate 4,550 downwards.
GAGCCGATGAAGCGGGCCGAGCTGTCCGGCGTCCGGATCCGGTCCCAGGCGTACTCCTCGATCCGGATCCGGGCGCCGTGCACGACGCCGCGCTCGGTGTCGTCGACGAAGTGCCGGGCCAGGAGGATGCCGAAGGCCTCGGCGGACTCGATGCCGTGCAGCTTGGCGAAGGCGAAGACGGTGTTCTTGGTGGTGTCGGTGGGAAGGCAGTTGGCGTTGGACCCGGTGAGGTGGACGTCCTCGAACTCGCCCCGGAGGGCGACCGAGACGTTGAGGTCCTTGATCTCGTGGCGGGTGGAGTCGCGGTAGACCCGGACGATGCGGTTCTCCGCCTTGCCGTACTGGTTCTGACCGAGCACGTGGGCCATGACAGGCTCCTAAGCTTCCTGGTCGGTCTACTAGCTGCCGCGGTAGACCGAGTATCCGAACGGGTTCAGCAGCAGTGGCACGTGGTAGTGGTGCTGCGCGGGCGCGACCGTGAAGACGATCGAGACCTCGGGGAAGAACGGCGCCTCCACGGACTTGAGCGCGTGGTAGGCACCCGTGTCGAAGAGCAGCCGGACGACCGAGCCCGCCTCCACGGCCGGCAGGTCCCTGACCCGGCCGTCGGAGTCCGTGGCGGAGGTGCCGAGCACCTGCCAGCCACCCTCGGTGTTCAGTGCGAGCTCGACCGGCACGCCTTCGGCCGGGCGGCCGAGGCTGGTGTCGAGCACGTGGGTGGAGATGCCAGTCATGGGTGGAGTGACCTTACTGATGGCAGAAGTGATGGTGCGTCGGTTCACGTATTAGTTGTGTACGGGTTCACAAGGGGTGCCATGCCGGACGGTATGAGGCGGTATGCGAAGCACTCTTGACGATGTATCAGATCAGAGTGCGTCGAGCAGGCGATTGAGTCGGATGTCGTTGATCTTGCGAAGTTCACCCCGGACGATCTCCGCCTCGGTGGCGGGGTCGTTGGGGTGGCGCTCGCGCAGGGCGGCGAGCAGGGCGGCCGCGGTGCGGCCGGTCGCGCAGATCAGGAACACGTGGCCGAACTTGGCCTCGTACGCGGCGTTGGCCTCGCGCAGTTCGTCGAGGACCGTCTGGTCCGCGCCCTGGATGCCGGCCTGTTCGCGCTCGGAGGTGGCATCGCCCGTCTTGGGCCGGCCGATCCGGGCGTGTCCGGCCATGGCGTCGTGCAGGTCCGCGACCGTCAGCTCCGCCATCGCCGCCGCGTTGGCGGCGAGCAGGGCCTCTCGGCTGGACCAGGGCTTGGCCTCCGCGACGGCGGTGGCCCAACGGGGGCTGGAGCATACCTCCAGCAGGATCTTCGCCAACTCCGCGGCGTCGGCCGCGGCCAGGGTGTCAAGGGCGTGGGGGTGGTTGGTCACGAGTGGACCTCCTGAAGAGTGGTGCCACCCGGAAAAGCTAGATCGGCCCCACCCTGAGGTCAACAGTTTGTTGAACGGTTGGTGGTTACGTTTTGAACCGGGCCCCGGTGCGGGGTCCTTTCGTGTGCGATTCGCCAAGTGTGCCGCGCCGTGGGCCGATTCAGGCCTTCTGGGCCTTCTGTGCCGTCCAGGCCGTCCGGCCCATCCGGCCTTCCGTGGCGACGGCCGCCGGGCGGGATCACCCGACCGGCGGGCCCCCGTCCGACCGTCGGAAGGGGCCCCGCCCGGGAGTCCGCTCCTGCTCAGGAGGGCTTCGAGCTGTCCTGGCGGTTGAGGTAGTTGTACACGGTGAAGCGGCTGACGCCCAGGGCCGAGGCGACCGTCTCGACGCCGTGGCGGACGGTGAAGGCGCCGCGCTCCTCCAGGAGGGCGACGACCCGCTGCTTCTCCAGCCGGTCGAGCTCGGCCAGCGGGCGGCCCTCGAACTGCCGGGTCATCTCGGCCAGCAGCCGGTCCAGCGCGCTGCTCAGGTGCGGCAGCCGGACGGCCACGGCCGGGGTGCCCTCCCACTCCAGGACGACGTCCTCGGCCTTCGCCTCGTCCAGCGGGACGGGCGTCGCGCCGACCGCGTCCAGCAGTGGCTTGATCGCCACGGCGAGCGGGTGTTCCACGTGCTCGGTCACTGCGTACCGCCCTCCTCGCCCAGCACGCTGACCTGGACGGAGATGCGGGTGGCCCCGGCCTCCAGGGTCTCCCGGAGCAGTCGGGTCACCGCGGCGAGCACCTCTGTGGCCTCGCCCTCGGCGCCGGTCCCGAAGGGGCCGACCGACACGTCCAGGCCGGCCTCGTCGACGGCCTTGCGGGCCGCCGCGGCGTGCTCCGGGAACGTGTCCAGTTCGAACGGTTCTGTCGTGAACTCCACCATCAATCGCACGAGCTCACTGTATCGAGCGGGGATGGGGCCGGGCAGGGGCCTGGTGGCCGGGCGGCCGTCCCGGGCGGAACGGGGTCGCCGAGGGCATCTTCAACAAAATGTTGCGACAGCCTTGACACTCGCTCAGGGGGCCGGAGATGCTTCCACCACACAGAATCCCTCTTCCGGATCGTGGAAGTTGCGGATGAAGGAAGAGAGTGAGAGGTGATGGACGTGACGGCGGCAGCCAAGCACGGCTTCACGGTCAACCTGTCGATCCTGTTCAGTGAACTCCCGTTGCTGGAACGCCCCGCAGCCGCCGCCGCGGCCGGCTTCACCGCCGCCGAGCTGTGGTGGCCCTTCGGCCCGGAGCACGACCCGAGCCGGGCCGAACTGGACGCGCTCCGCATGGCGTTCAGTGACGCGGGCGTCCGGCTCACCGGCCTCAACCTCCTGGACGACCTCAGCCGGGGCGCCCGCGGCACCGTCTCCGTTCCGTCCGAGAAGGACCGCTTCCGGGCCAACGTCCCGGTCGCCGCGGAACTCGCCGCCTCGCTCGGTGCCACCGCGCTCAACGCGCTGTACGGCAACCGGGTCGCGGGCGTCGAGCCCGCCGAGCAGGACGCGCTCGCGCTCGAGAACCTGGTGATCGCCGCCCGGGCCGCGCACGAGATCGGCGCCGTCCTGCTGATCGAGGCCCTCAACGAGGCCGAGTCCCCGGACTACCCGCTGGTCTCCGCGGCCGCAGCGGTCGAGGTGGTCGACAAGGTCAACGCGGCCACCGGCCTGGGGAACGCCAGGTTCCTCTGCGACCTGTACCACCTGGCCAGGAACGGCGAGGACCTGGCGGCCGTCATCCACACCCACGCCGACCGGATCGGCCACGTGCAGATCGCCGACACCCCGGGCCGCAACGAACCCGGTACCGGCGAGCTGGACTTCGAGGACCTGTTCGCCCGGCTCAGCGCCGTCGGCTACGGCGACTCGATCGGCCTGGAGTACCGCCCCTCCACCGGCGTCAGCGCCGACAGCTTCGACTGGCTGCCGCGCGAGCTGCGCGCCGCCCGGTAGCGCGCCGCCCGGAGCGGTCCGGGAACCGCACCGCCCGTCCGGCGGCCCGCCAAGCCAGCCCGGCCGGCCACCCCCACCCGCACACGTAAGGAACGCGACGCGATGAGCGCCTCCCGCAAGATTGCCTTCGTCGGTCTCGGCATCATGGGCAAGCCCATGGCCGTCAACCTGGTCAAGGCCGGCCACCACGTGACCGGCTTCGACCTCTCCCAGGCCTCGATCGACACCGTGATCGCGGCCGGCGGTCACGGCGCCACCAGCATCGCGGACGCGGTGAAGGACGCCGAGGTCGTCATCACCATGGTCCCCGCCGACCCGCACGTCGAGGCGGTCATCCTCGGCGAGGGCGGCGTCCTGGAGAACGTCGGGGCGGGAACCCTGGTGATCGACATGTCCTCGATCACCCCGCAGACCTCCGTCAAGGTCGGCCAGGCCGCCCGGGAGAAGGGCGTGCGCGCCCTGGACGCGCCGGTCTCCGGCGGCGAGGCCGGGGCCGTCGAGGCGGTGCTGTCCATCATGGTCGGCGGCGCGGCGGAGGACTTCGCCGAGGCCAAGCCGCTGTTCGACGCGCTGGGCACCACGGTCGTCCACGTCGGCCCGGCAGGCGCGGGCCAGACCGTCAAGGCCGCCAACCAACTGATCGTGGCCGTCAACATCCAGGTGCTCGCCGAGGCCGTGGTGTTCCTGGAGAACGCCGGCGTCGACCTCGGCGCCGCGCTGGACGTGCTCGGCGGCGGCTTGGCCGGCTCCACCGTGCTCAACCGCAAGAAGGCGAACATGATCAACCGTGAGTTCGCCCCCGGATTCCGGATCGACCTGCACCACAAGGACATGGGCATCGTCACCGACGCCGCCCGCGCCGTGGGCGCCGCACTGCCGGTCGGCGCCGTGGTGGCCCAGCTGGTCGCCTCCGCCCGGGCCAACGGCGACGGCTCGCTGGACCACTCGGCGCTCCTGCGTGGCGTCGAGCGGCTCTCGGGCCGCGATGTCGAGCAGAGGGTGAGCGGAGCGCGAACGGAGGCCGAGTAGAGGCCGAGCGGAGGCCGAGTAGACGTCGAGTAAAGGCCGAGCAGCCACGAGGCCTGACGGTCGAGGGGCCTGACGGCCACGGCCACGGCCACGGCGGCCGCGAGGCCGACCGATCCACGCCGGGGGCTCCCGAGCGGAGCCCCCGGTCCCGAGTTCCTCCTGGCGGC
>NZ_JAFLNG010000573.1 GCF_017427025.1 Streptomyces sp. FH025 | reverse complement strand
CGGACATTAGGGGGTTGGCCAGGGCGTTTGCCTCCGATCCCGAGGCTCGTCTATGGTGGTAGATCGTTCGTTTGATCCATTTGACTGGCGCCCTACTCCCATCTGGCGCCCTTGGCGCGTTCCGGCGATCCGTGGCTGACCGCATAGAGGCGGTTGTGAAACAGAACCCCGGACTTTGGCGCGTGCCACTTCCGGAAGGTTTTGCATGTCTCTCGTTGACGACGCCCGCTTCGCCATGCCCGCGAACGAGGCCGCCGCCGATGTCACCGATTCCGCCGACACCACCGAATTGACCGCCGAGGTCGAGGAGATGGCCGAGGAGAGCGCCGTCGAGACCGTCGAGGAGACGGTCGAGGACGCCGAGCCCACCATCACCTTCGGCGACCTGGGCCTGCCGGACGAGGTCGTCCGCGCCCTCGCCAAGCGCGGCGTCACCACCCCGTTCCCGATCCAGGCCGCGACCATCCCGGACGCCCTGGCCGGCAAGGACGTGCTGGGCCGCGGCCGCACCGGCTCCGGCAAGACCCTGAGCTTCGGCCTGCCGCTGCTGACCCGTCTGGCCGACGGCGAGCGCACCCGCGCCAAGCAGCCGCGCGGTCTGATCCTCGTCCCGACCCGCGAGCTGGCCATGCAGGTCGCCGACGCCCTGGAGCCCTTCGGCTCGGTGCTCGGCCTGCGCCTCAAGGTGGTCTGCGGCGGTACCTCGATGTCGAACCAGATCTACGCGCTGGAGCGCGGCGTCGACGTCCTGGTCGCCACCCCGGGCCGCCTGCGCGACCTGATCAACCGCGGCTCCGCCAAGCTCGACGACGTCCAGGTCGCCGTCCTCGACGAGGCCGACCAGATGGCCGACATGGGCTTCCTGCCCGAGGTCACCGAGATCCTCGACCAGGTGCCGGCCGGCGGCCAGCGCCTGCTGTTCTCCGCCACCCTGGAGAACGAGATCGACACCCTGGTGAAGCGCTACCTGAACAGCCCGGTCACCCACGAGGTCGACCCGTCGGCCGGCGCCGTCACCACCATGACCCACCACATCCTCGTGGTGAAGCCCAAGGACAAGGCGCCGATCACCAACGCGATCGCCGCCCGCAAGGGCCGCACGATCATCTTCGTCCGCACCCAGATGGGCGCCGACCGCGTCGCCGAGCAGCTGATCGAGGCCGGCGTGAAGGCCGACGCGCTGCACGGCGGCATGACCCAGGGCGCCCGCACCCGCGTCCTCGGCGACTTCAAGGACGGCTACGTCAACGTCGTCGTCGCCACCGACGTCGCCGCCCGCGGCATCCACGTCGACGGCATCGACCTGGTCCTCAACGTGGACCCGGCCGGCGACCACAAGGACTACCTGCACCGCTCCGGCCGCACCGCGCGGGCCGGCCGCTCCGGCACCGTCGTCACCCTGGTGCTGCCGCACCAGCGCCGCGGCGTCTTCCGCCTGATGGAGGACGCGGGCGTCGACGCCAGCCGCCACATCCTGGACCACGCCTTCGACGCGGAGGTCGCCCGGATCACCGGCGCCCGCTCGCTCACCGAGGTGCAGGCGGAGAGCGCCGCCAACATCGCCGGTGCCGCCGAGCGCGAGCTCGCCGACATGACCCGCCAGCTGGAGCGCGCGCAGCGCCGCGCCACCGAGCTGCGCGAGGAGGCCGACCGCCTGGCCGCCCGGGCCGCCCGCGAGCGGGCCGAGCTGGGCATCGAGGACGAGGCCCCGGCCGCCGAGGAGGCCGGCGAGGGCGCCGCCGAGGCTCCGGCCGTCGCCGAGGCCGCTGCCGCCGCGCCGCAGGCCGAGGAGCGCACCCCGTCGTACCGCGAGGCCCGCACCGAGCGTCCGGCCTTCACCCGCGACCGTGACCGGGACCGCGACCGTGACGACCGTCGCTCGGGTGGCTTCAACCGTGACCGCGGTGAGCGTGGTGGCTTCGGTGGTGGCCGTGACCGTGACGACCGCCGTTCCGGTGGCTTCGACCGTGACGACCGTCGCTCGGGCGGTTTCAACCGTGACCGCGGTGAGCGTGGTGGCTTCGGTGGTGGCCGTGACCGTGACGACCGCCGTTCCGGTGGCTTCGACCGTGACGACCGTCGCTCGGGTGGCTTCAACCGCGACCGCGACGACCGCGGCGGCCGCTCCTTCGGCGACCGTCCGGCCCGCTCCTTCGGTGACCGCCCGTCCTTCGGCCGGGACCGCGACGAGCGCGGCGGCAGCAGCAGCCGTCCGTTCTCGCGCCGTGACGACCACCGCTCCGGCGGCCGTCCGCAGTCCGACCGCGGCGGTTTCAACCGTGACCGCGGTGGCTTCGACCGCGACCGTGGCGGCTTCAACCGCGACGACCGCAAGCCGCGCTGGAAGAACTGACCCGGTACGACCGGTGATCGACCGCTGGTCGCACTGGAAGAACGCCGAAGGGCCCGCTCCGCACCCGGAGCGGGCCCTTCGGCGTTCCCCCGGCACCCCCCCGGCCTCGTTGTTCTGGGAGTGAGAATAACCTGTGGCGCGCGAGGGCGGCGGTCCCGTAGCGTCACGGGCATGAGCAGCAGACTGCACGATGTGGCACGGGTGAACGAGGAGATCGCCGAGCGGGGGAGCTACCGGACGGCCGGGGGCGAACTCGTGCAGGTGGGGGAGCAGTTGACGGCGGCGAAGGCCGGCACGGTGTCGTACGCGCCGGAGGCGCTGGACGCGCTGCTGGCGGCGGACGGGCCGGGCCCGGGGCCGCTGGCCGGGCGGGCGGAGGTGACGGCCGAGGGGAGCGTCGAGGCCGCCCGGCGGCTGGTCGGGGCCGGGGCCGGGCCGGTCGGGGTGCTGAACTTCGCTTCCGCGCGCAACCCCGGCGGCGGCTACCTGCGCGGCGCCCGCGCCCAGGAGGAGGACCTGTGCCGCAGCGCGCTGCTGTACGACTGCCTGCTGGAGGCGCCCGACTACTACGAGGCGCACCGGGCCTCGGCCGACCTGCGGTACAGCCACCGGGTGATCGTCTCGCCGGCCGTCCCGGTGATCCGCGGCGGGCGGGGCGACCTGCTGGCCCGGCCGTACCCGGTCACCTTCCTGACCTCACCCGCGCCCAACGCCGGTCAGCTGGAACGGCGTTCGCCCGGTACGGACGTCCGGGGCGTGCTCGCCGAGCGGGCCGTCCGGGTGCTCGCGGCGGCGGCCCGGCACGAGGTCCGCGCGCTGGTGCTCGGCGCCTGGGGCTGCGGGGTGTTCCGCAACGACCCGGCGGAGGTCGCCGAGGCCTTCGAGGGCGCGCTGGCCCGGTACGGGGCCGCGTTCGAGCGGGTGGTGTTCGCGGTCTGGGACCGCTCGCCGGTCTCGGCGAACCGGGCGGCCTTCGAGGCGCGGTTCGGCACGGCGGCCCGGTGAGCGCCGCGGTCGCCCCCGGGCCCTGAGCCGGTCAGCGCTTGCGGGCGGACAGCGCCGTCGCGGCCGTCGAGGCCGCCGCGACCACACCGGTGACGGCGAACACGGACGGCCAGGCGCCGATCCGCTTCGCCAGCGGGTGCGAACCGCCGAAGGCCGCCACGTACAGGCCGGTCAGCGCCGCCGCGGCGGCCGTGCCCGAGCTGCGGCGCCACTGCGCGGCCGCCCCGGCACCGGCCACCGCCAGCACCGCGCCACCCAGCTCGCGCCGGCCGCTCCAGCGGGCCACACCGTAACCGCCGACCAGACCGCTCGCCGCGGTCAGCGCGGCGGGCGCGGCGGCCGCGAGCACGTTCGGGACCTTCGCCATCGTCGACTCCACTCGTCCGTCGTAGGGCTGCGTCGGCTTCCGACCATAACCCGGCGAACGCGCCGCCCGGCCGGGCCCCCTCCCTCACCGGACATCCCCGGGAGCTGCGGCGGTGTTCGGGTGCGAGGCCGCCCGTCGGTCCGCAATGGGAGACTTCGAACATGACTGACAGCGTGACCGAGAGTGCGACTGAGAGCGAGATCGAGAGCGTGACCGACCACGTGGCCAACACCGCGATCACCGACGGCCGTTACCGGATCCGCAACGTCGGCAGCGGCCTGCTGCTGGAGGTCGCCGACGGCTCCCGGCGCAGCGGCGCCCGCGTCCGGCTGGGCGCGGAGGACGGTTCCGAGGCCCAGCTCTGGCGGCTCACCCCCGTGCACCCGGGCGGGGCGCTCTTCCACATCGAGAACGCCGCCAGCGGCAAGCGCCTCGACGTCACCGGCGCCTCCCCGGACGACGGCGTCCCGATCCAGCAGTGGTCCGCCAACGCCTTCGGCGCCCAGGAGTGGCTCCTGGAGGCCCACGTCGACGCACCGGGCACGTACACCGTCACCAGCTTCATCAGCGGCAAGCCCCTCACCGCCGCGGACACCCCCGGCGCCCCCGTCCACCAGTGGGAGGACGTCGACGCCCCGACCCAGTGGTGGCGCTTCGAACGCCAGGGGTAGCGCTCACGGGCGCGTCAGCCCGTCAGCCCGTCAGCCCGTCAGCCCGTCAGCCAGTCAGGCCGTCAGGTTGGCGCGGAGGGCGGCGAGTTCGGCTTCGGTGACGCCGTGGGCGTGGAGGTAGGCGGGGACGGTGTCGTGGTGGGTGCGGATCCAGGCGAGGGAGGAGGCGATGAGTTCGGCGCTGATCGGGCGGGAGATCCGTTCGGTGCCGGTCTCGTCGATGTACGGGGTGGGGCCCTTGTCCAGGCCGAGGCCGAGGTTGGAGAGCAGGAAGTCGGCGGTGATGTCGGCGTCGGAGGCACCCAGCAGGGACTGCAGGACGGCGATGGTGAGGCCGGTGCGGTCCTTGCCGACGGCGCAGTGGACGACCACCGGCAGCGCCCGGGGGGCGGCCAGGCTGCGGATGATCGTGGCGAGCGAGGGGCCGGCCGTCTCGGGCATGAAGAGGTAGAGGCCGGCCTGGTCCTCGGGCCAGGGGAGGTCGACGTCCTCGCGGTTGGCGGGCAGGGTCGGCACGCTGAGGGTCTCGTGGTCGAGGCCGTGGCGCTGGTCCGGCCAGGTCTCCTGCTCGAACGGGCTGCGCAGGTCGACCACCGTCCGCAGGCCGAGGGCCTTGAGCTTCCGGGCGCCCTCCTCGGTGAGCGTGTGGAGGGACCCGGAGCGGTACAGCACGCCCCGGCGGAGGGAGCCGATCCCGCCCGCGTCACGGAAGTTGCGCACACC
>NZ_JAFLNG010000572.1 GCF_017427025.1 Streptomyces sp. FH025 | reverse complement strand
GGCACCGCAGACCGGCCAGGGGGAGAGGCCGCGGCGGTCGGCCAGGTGTTCGGCCACCGCGATCTGCTCCTCGCGGCTGGCGAGGTCGGCGCGCGAGGCGTAGGCGAGGCCGCCGTTCGCGCGCCAGGTGGACTGGTCGAACTGGAGGCCGCCGAAGTAGCCGTTGCCGTTGTTGATGTGCCAGTCGCCGCTGCTCTCGCAGGCGGCCACGCGGTCCCAGTCGTACCCCCCGCCGTCCGATCGGCCCCCGTGGTCGGTCCCGGTGCCGCGGCCCGGCGGCGCTGCCTGGGCCGCTGGGGCGGCGAAGGCGACGGTGAAGGCGCAGAGCGCGGTGGGGACGATGCGGCGCAGATGAGCGGTGGGAGGCATGGGCGGCTCTCAGGTTCGGGGACAAGGCGTACGTCGCCCGGGGCGACGCACTCCCACCCATGCACGCCGGGAGGGGCGTGCGGCCGTCGACACGTCCGAGAGGTCACCCGCCCGGCGGCCCGGCACCACCCCGGCGGCCCGCGGCCATCCGGCCGTCACCCCTCCGCGGACGGCGAACTGTCAGGGCGGCCGGCACGGCTCTCGACGAAGGGCGCGCACCGGCGATGACGAGCGTTCAGGACCGGACGGCGGTGCGGCCGGCGTGGAGCAGCGTTCAACTGCCGTTCGCCGAACGCACGGTCGAGCGTGGTGTGGACGTACCCCCCGACTGGGAGCCTCCTGGGCGTTTCTCGGAGCCCAGGAGGCGGCAGTGGTGACACAACCTTCTCGTAGAACGGTCCTTCGGACGGGTACGGCCGTCGGCGCGCTCGCCGCGCTGCCCGCGTCCACCCTGCTGTGGACCCAGCCGGCCGTGGCCGGCACCCCCGGAGCGGAGCAGATCCACCTCCAGTGGGGCAACGAGCCGTCCCGCGAGATGACCGTCTCCTGGGCGACCGCCGCCTCGGTGCGGCGCCCCCGGGTGCGGATCGGCACCCCGAAGGGCGGGGCGGGCCGCACCGTGGACGCGCACAGCCGCAGCTACGTCGACGGGCTCAACAAGGTCGAGACCTTCACCCACCACGCCCGCCTGGAGGGCCTGCGGCCCGACACGACGTACGTCTACGAGGTGCTGCACGACGGCGCCGACCCGGTGCGCGGCACCTTCCGCACCGCGCCCGCGCGCGGCCGGGCCGCCTTCCGCTTCACCAGCTTCGGTGACCTCGGCACCGGTGACAACGTGTTCAAGAAGTCCTCGATCCACGGCGCGGCGGCCGTCCGCCAGGTCGAGCAGTTCGCCCCGCTGTTCCACCTGCTCAACGGCGACCTCGCGTACGCCAACAACAACCCGCAGCTCCAGCCGCAGGCCTGGAACGCGTTCATGAACAACCTGGCCAAGTCGGCCGCCAACCGCCCGTGGATGCCCGCGCCCGGCAACCACGAGGTCGAGGCCGGCGGCGGGGACCTCGGGTACGCCTCCTACCTGACCCGCTTCGAACTGCCCGACAACGGCACCCGGGACTACTGCGGCAACTGGTACAGCTTCCAGGTCGGCTCCGTCCTCTTCGTCAGCCTGGACGGCAACGAGATCGCCGTCGAGGACGACGCCAGCCTCGACCCGGCCACCGGCCGGTCGATCTACATCAGCGACTACAGCGAGGGCGCCCAACTACGGTGGCTGGAGCGGGTGCTGAAGCGTGTCCGGGCCGGTCGCCAGGTGGACTGGATCGTCGCCAACCTGCACCAGTTCGCGATGTCCTCCTCGGCCGCCAGCCACGGCGGTGACATGGGCGTCCGGGAGAAGCTGCTGCCGCTGCTCGAGCGCTACTCCGTCGACCTCGTGCTGGCCGGCCACGACCACGACTACGAGCGCACCCACCCCGTGCGCGGCACCGAGCCGGGCGGCCTGCTCACCCCGGCCGTCGTCGACGACGACCTGCGCCGGATCGACACCTCGCAGGGCACCGTCCACCTGATCCTGGGCGGCGGCGGCACCGCCGGGCGCGACGACGTCTACCTGCCCGCCGACGAGGACGGCGTCCGCGAGGCCACCGTCCGCACCCAGCGCCTCACCTTCAAGGCCGACCCTGACGCGAAGGAGAAGGCCCACTGGTCGGCCGTCACCGACCCGGACACCACGCACCCCTACGGCGTGGCGGTCTTCGACGTCGACCCCGGGCTGGTCCCGGGCGGCCGGACCACCATCACCGTCAGCTACTACCACTCCGCCCCGGCCACCGCCGCCAACCCCTTCCCGACGCCGGTGCTGTTCGACCGCTTCACCCTGTACCGCGACCGCAGCGACGGCTGGGGCGACGACGACCAGGGCGAGGACGAGAACGACGACGCCGAGGTGGCCGCCGGCCGCCGGTAGCGTGCCTCGTGTCGGGGCCCGTCGCGTCCGAGGCGCGGCGGGCTCCTCCCGTTCCTCCGCGGCTAGCGTCCTTCGGGCACCGCGCGGTGGATCGCGGTGATCGTCGCGGCGGCGTCGAAGCCGAGGACCGGATCGGGCCGGTCGGAGAGCAGGCTGGCGTAGAGCGGGCGGTAGTGGGCGACCTTCCGCGGGGTGCGGCCGTCGTTGCCGAAGACCGCCAGCAACTCGCCTCCCCGGGCGGCGAATCCGGTCATGGCGGTGTGGTCGATCCAGATCTCCACGCCGGAGCGGCCGAGCACCAGGCTGCTCTCCTTGCTGCTGGAGCCGGTCAGCCAGCTGCTGCGCAGACGAGCCGAGCCGGCCTCGCCCCGGGAACGGAATCCCACCGTGCACCACGCACTCGCGCCGCCGTCCGCCTGCTGTGCCGAGGTGAGTTCGGTGAGCTCCACGAAGCGGGTGAGCATGCTGAGTTGGTTCACCCCGGAGTCCATCCAGCTGGAGACGTACGAGGCGAAGGCTTCGGGCCCGCGAAGGACGTAGGGGTCGTAGAAGGCCGAGGTGATGGCCGTGACGGGCCCCCAGTCCGGGTTCGCGGCCAGCAGCTCCGCCGCCCAGTCGACCTCGGGGGAGAAGGCGAAGTGGTGGGCGGTGAACACCCGGCCCCGTATGTCGGCCTTCCCGTCCAGCTCGCGCAGCCCCGCGAGGGAGGCGAGGTCGTGGACGAGGGGCTTCTCCACGAGCACTCTGGCCGTGGACTGGAGGAGGGCCAGGACCGTCAGCTCGGCGTGCGTCTCCGTCGGGGTGGTGAGGACGACCAGGTCCGGCCGGTGCGCGTCGAGCGCCTGGGTGAGGTCGCGGTAGTGGGGCGGCGTGGCGCCCCGGAACTCCACCGGCCCGACCGGCCGTGAGTCGACCGTGAACTCCAGGGCCACATCGTCTCGTTCGGCCAGGACGGCGAGGTGGGTCTCGGCGATGATGCCGACTCCGACCAGGCCGACGCGTACCGGATCGGTCATGGGGTCTCTTCCCTTCGTCCGACAGTGGTGCCGGGTCGTCGCCCGCGCCGAGGTCCCGCTGATCGTAGCCCTCCGCGGGTGTCCGCCGTCCTCCTCCTGCGGCCGCCTCCTCAGGCGCGGGCGGGGAGGATCCGGTCGAGGTGGTAGCGGAGGACGGCCGTCGCGTCCTCCGCCGTGCGCTGGTCGAGCAGGACGCTCAGGCCGAGGCCGGCGGAGACGGCGAGGAGGACGACGGCCTCCTGGCGGGGGTCGAGGTGGGGGGCGGCGTCTCCGGCCTCCCGGGCCGCCGTCAGCTGGGCGGCCAGGAAGGCCTCCATCTCGTCGGGGGCGGCGAGGAAGGGCTGCCCGGCGAGCGCCGGGTCGGTGACGGACAGGACCGCGTACTCGGTGTAGATGAGGTGGAAGGCCCGGCTCTCCTCGCCGGTGGGGACGGCTTCGAGCAGGACCGCCTCGATGATGCCGCGCGGGTCGGTGGTGGCGCCGGTCGCGCGGACGCGGTTGCGGACGCGCTCGCCCATGCGGAGGGCGAGGCGGGTCATGGCGGCGAGGAGCAGCTGTTCCTTGGTGTCGAAGTAGTACTGCACGAGGCGCACGGAGACGCCGGCCTCGACGGCGACGGAGCGCATGGTGACGGAGTGCAGGCCGCTGCTCGCCGCTGAGCGGAGCAGGGCGTCGATGATGTGGGCCCGCCGCTCCTCGTGATCCACCAGCTTGGGCATCGAGGTCCGTTCCTTCCGGATATTTTTGTGGTACAACCATACCATCAAATCCGGGAGGAAGCATGACCAGGACCAGCGTCGGGCACTTCGTCAGCGAGGCGGCCCGCGCCAAATTCCTTGAGGCGTACGACCGGGCGATGGAGCTGTGGCCGGGACCGCGCCGGGAGCTGGACGTCGAGACGAGCTACGGGACCGTCCACGTCCACCACTACGGGCCGAGCGAGGGCGAGCCGATCGTGCTGTTGCACGGCCACGCCGGGCACCCGTCCAACTGGTACCCGCAGATCGCGGCGCTGGGCGAGCGGCACCCCGTGTACGCGATCGACACCCTGGACGACCCCGGTCGCAGCGTCCAACGCGCCGTCGCGGCGGGGCCGGAGGAGAACGCGGCCTGGCTGGGCGAGGTCCTCGCCGGGCTCGGGCTGGAGCGGATCCACCTGGTCGGGGTGTCCTACGGCGGCTGGCTGGCGCTCAACCAGGCGATCCGCGCGCCCGAGCGGCTCGCCTCCGTGGCGCCGCTCGACCCGGGCGGGATCGAGAAGGTCCCGGCGCGGTTCTACGTCCACATGGTCGGCGGCCTGTTCGGCATGCTGGCCCCGCGGCCGCTGCGCCCGGCCGTCGGCCGGCTGCTGGCGAACCCGGCGCTCAGCGCGCCGCGCGAGATGATCGCACCGCTGATGCTCGCCATGCGCGGCTACAAGCCGAACAGCCGACCGGCGGCCCGGCCGTTCACGGACGAGGAGTTGGCGTCCGTCCGGCTGCCCGTGCTGGTGCTGGCCGGGAAGCGCAGCGCGCTGCTCCGGCCGCGCCGGGTGGTGGAGCGGGTCACCGCGCTGATCCCGGGGGCGCGGGCGGAGATCGTGGAACGCGCCGGGCACGGGCTGAACCTGGAGCGGCCCGAGCTGGTCAACGAGCGGCTGCTGGGCTTCATCGGTGCTGTGGGGCGGTAGCGGCGGGCGGCGGGCAGGGGGGACGACCTGGCGCGGCCCGGCGCCCTTGGGGCAGACGTTCGTCCGGCCGGAGACGTGCAGGGTGGCACCCGGT
>NZ_JAFLNG010000571.1 GCF_017427025.1 Streptomyces sp. FH025 | reverse complement strand
CGTAGCCGCTGCTGCGCTCGGCGGCGGCCGGGTCGGCCATGGCGGCGCGCTTGCCGCCGACGGCGGCGGCGAGCGCCTTGAGGTCGAGCTGGCCGACGACGGGCACCACGCCGACGGTCAGGGTGCCGTCCACGTCGGCGACCAGGGTCTTGAAGACGCGCTCGGCGGACACCCCGAGGGCCTCGGCGGCCTCCCCGCCGTAGGACGCGGCGGCCGGGTCGTGGTCGTAGGAGTGGATGGTGAAGGGGACGGCGGCGGTCTCCAGGGCGACGGTGGCCGGGGTGCCCTGGCCGCCCTTCTTCGGCTTCTTGGCCATGCGGGGGTCCTGGGGGTCCTGGGTCAGTTGGGGCTGAAGGACTGGCGGGTGAGGTCGACCGCCGGGAGCGAGGGCAGCCAGCTGAGGACGCTGCTCTCGCGGCGCAGCAGGTCGAGTTCGGCGCGCAGCCGCTGGGCGGTGTCGGGGCAGGCCAGCAGCCGCTGCTTGACCGGGGTCTCGAACACCGAGGCGGCGGCGACCAGGTAGGAGAGCACCTGGGGGTCGTCCGGGAGCTGCTGGCGGCCGACGGTGCTGGCCTCGCGGGCTCCGGCCAGGCGCTTCTGGTAGATCCGGAAGGCCCGCTCGACCTCGGAGGCGAGGGCGCCGGAGCCCTCGCCGGGGCGCTCCTCGATCGACTCGATCTCGCCGGTCAGGTACGGGCCGGAGACGTCCACCGAGCGCAGCCAGAACCGGGTGGTGCCGGTGACCAGGAGCTCGTAGCGGTCGTCGGGCCGCTTCTGGACGGAGGAGACGTCGGCGACGCAGCCGATGTGGTACATCGCCTCCAGCGGGTCGCCGGTGGCGGTGCCGAGCCCGTCGAGCGGGCCGGCCGGGCCGTCGTCCGGTCTGACGGGGGAGACCTCGCGGCCGTCCTTGATCGCGAGCACGCCGAAGCGGCGGGGTGCGTCCTCGGACTGTTCGAGCAGGTCGGCGACGAGACGGCGGTAGCGCTCCTCGAAGACGTTCAGGGGCAGCACGAGGCCCGGGTAGAGCACCGTGTTCAGCGGGAAGAGCGGCAACCGTTCTGTCACGGCGGACAGCGTAGTTCCCCGGGCCGGGGCCTTGTCGCGGGGTTAACGGAGGCCGGGGTCGACGGAGCCTCGACGGGCCGGGGTCGACGGGCCGGGATCGACGGGGTCGAGGCCTCTTCGGTGCCGGGGCCGGGCTCAGCCCCGCTGGAGCAGCCTGGTGGCGCCCGCCACGACGGTGGAGGCGAGCAGCCAGCCGACCACCACCAGACCGGCGGAGATCCACTGGGCGGCCCCGCCCGGGTTCCAGGCGCCCTGGTTGAGGTCGACGATCGGCAGCAGCTGGTTGAGGGTGTAGAGCACCGGGTTCCAGTGCGGTTGCTCGTCGGCCTTGAGCGGCTTCAGCGGGTGGGTGGCGAAGTAGACGCTGCCGAGCGCCCAGGCGAGCAGCAGCCAGGCACCGGCCCGGCCGGGCCGGTAGCCGTAGCCGACGGTGATGTCCTGCACCCGGCCCCAGATCCGGGCGGGCAGCGGCAGGGTCTGGCGGCGGCGGCGCTGCTTGGCGTACAGCACCTCGCGGGCGTCGTCGTCGGCGCCGTCGCGGCGCATCGCGGCGGCGAGCTGCTCGTAGGACTCCGGCTGGAAGTCCACCGAGGAGCCCTCCAGCCAGGCGATCCGCTGGCGGGCGGTGAAGGGCACGACCGGGCGCAGGTTCTCGTAGACGAAGCCGGTCAGTCCCAGGTGCTTGCCGCGCGGCCAGGACTCCGGGTGGTCGACCAGGTTGCCGATCCGGGCGCGGGAGAGCGAGACGGTGCCGGTGGGGCGGACCGAGCAGGTGAAGCGCAGCTCCGGGGTGTGAATGCGGCGCAGCGAGAGCTCGTCGTCACCCTCCAGGTGGAATTCGCCGGAGATCAGGCAGGCCGCGTCGAAGCGGGCGTCGGAGAGGCGCACCTGGCCGTAGCCGGAGCCGTAGTAGCTGCGGGAGCCGAGCCAGCCGACATCGGCGGAGCTGGTCAGGTAGAGGGTGTGGCCGACGCTGAGCCGGACGGCGTTGAGGCAGATCCGGTTCTGCGGGTCGGCGCGCAGCTGGGCGCCGCGCAGTGAGAACCGGCCGCCCACGCGTGTCGTACGGACGCTGAACTCGCCGTGCGATTCCATGCGTTCGGCCTCGAAGTCCTGGTGGACGGTCATCCCGTCGGCGGAGACGGCGCGGCCGAAGCGGTCGCTGCCGATGACGGCCTGGTTGAGCAGCAGGTCGGTGCCGATCCTGGCGTCGGTGAGCCGGATGCCCTCGGGGATCCGGCAGCGGGCCAGGTGGAGGTCTCCGGTGGTGGAGAGCCGGGCGGCCTCGATCCTCGGGATCAGGCAGTCGATCATGCGCAGGGTGCTGGCCGAGGCCTCCGAGACGAGGACCTTGTGCTCGAAGCGGCAGCCGCGGAGCTCGACGTACCGCTGGAGGTGCGCGCCGGCCAGGTTGAGCGCGCCGGTGACGGTCACCCCGCTCATCCGCAGCGAGGCGACACGCCCGGTGGCGGGCTCCGGGCCGGACAGCAGCAGGTGGGCGAGCACCTCGGCGCTGACCGCCCGTTCGGGCCCCCAGAGGGCGTCCCCGAAGGGGTCGTCGGTGTCGGCTCGGCCACTGCGGCGGTCGAAGACCTCGCCCTGGCGGAAGGCCTCCCAGAGCTCCCGTTCGGTGTCCGTCCAGCTCTCCGGAGCGCTTTCCGCCACGGTTTCCCCCGTCCCCCGGTCGTCTCGCCTTTCGTATCACGGACTGAAATGCGGGACCACCGGTTCCGGCCACTCCTTACACTGGGTGGCGTGATCTCTCGAATCGACCTCCGCGGCTCGCTGGACGACCCGCGTGACCTGCTGCCCCGTGCCGAGTTCGACGTGGCGGCCGCCCTGGAGAAGGTGCGGCCGATCGCGGAGGACGTACGCCATCGCGGGGTCACGGCGCTGATCGAGATCACCGAGCGCTTCGACGGCGTCCGGCTGGAGTCCACCCGGGTGCCCGCCGAACAGCTGGCCGAGGCCCTGGAGACGCTGGACCCGAAGGTGCGGGCCGCGCTGGAGGAGTCGATCCGCCGCGCCCGGGCCGTGCACGCGGACCAGCGCCGCACCGGGCACACCACGCAGGTCGTGCCGGGCGGCACCGTCACCCAGCGGTGGGTGCCGGTCGAGCGGGTCGGGCTGTACGTGCCGGGCGGGCTGGCGGTCTACCCGTCCTCCGTGGTGATGAACGTGGTGCCGGCCCAGGAGGCGGGCGTGACGGGCATCGCGGTCACCTCCCCGCCGCAGAAGGAGTTCGGGGGCCGCGTCCACCCGACGATCCTGGCGGCCTGCGCGCTGCTCGGCGTGGACGAGGTCTACTCCGTCGGCGGCGCCCAGGCGGTCGCGATGTTCGCCCTGGGCACCGAGGAGTGCGCGCCGGTCAACATGGTCACCGGCCCCGGCAACATCTACGTGGCCGCCGCCAAGCGGCTGTTCGCCGGCCGGATCGGCATCGACTCCGAGGCCGGCCCGACCGAGATCGCGGTCCTGGCCGACGACACCGCGCTGCCGAGCGACGTCGCCGCCGACCTGATCAGCCAGGCCGAGCACGGCCCGACCTCCGGCTCGGTGCTGGTCACCGACTCCCCGGCGCTCGCCGACGCGGTCGAGGCCGAGCTGGCCGTGCAGGTCGCGAAGACCAAGCACGGCGAGCGGGTGGCCGAGGCGCTGGGCGGCCGGCAGTCCGGCATCATCCTGGTCGACGACCTGGAGCAGGGCCTCGCCGTGGTCAACGCGTACGCGGCCGAGCACCTGGAGATCCAGACCCGCGACCCGCACGCGGTCGCCGCCCGCGTCGTCAACGCCGGCGCGATCTTCATCGGCCGCTGGACCCCGGTCTCGCTCGGCGACTACGCGGCCGGCTCCAACCACGTGCTGCCGACCGGCGGCTGCGCCTGCCACTCCTCCGGGCTGTCGGTGCAGACCTTCCTGCGCGGCGTCCAGGTCGTCGAGTACGACCGGGACGCGCTCGCGGACGTCGCCGCGCACGTGGTCAACCTGGCGAACGCCGAGGACCTCCCGGGGCACGGGGACGCCATCAAGGCTCGTTTCGTCGGAGACGAACAGAACTGGCACAGCGACTGGACGGTGGCCGGCTCGTGACCGCTGTGACTCGCATTGACGACCTGCCCATCCGCGACGAGCTGCGCGGCCAGTCCCCGTACGGCGCACCGCAGTTGGACGTGCCCGTACAGCTGAACACCAACGAGAACCCGTACCCGCTGCCCGAGGAACTCGTCGCCCGGATCGCCGAGCGCGTCGCCGAGGCCGCCCGCGGCCTGAACCGCTACCCCGACCGGGACGCGGTCGAGCTGCGCGAGGGCCTGGCCGCCTACCTCGGCAGGACCACCGGCTTCGCCGTGGCCCGCGAGCAGGTGTGGGCCGCCAACGGCTCCAACGAGGTGCTCCAGCAGCTGCTCCAGACCTTCGGCGGCCCCGGCCGCAGCGCGCTCGGCTTCGAGCCCTCGTACTCGATGCACGCGCTGATCTCCCGGGGCACCGGCACCGCCTGGATCTCCGGCCCGCGCAACGACGACTTCACCATCGACGTGGACGCCGCCGTCGCCGCCATCGCGGAGCACCGGCCGAACGTGCTGTTCATCTGCTCGCCGAACAACCCGACCGGCACCGCCGTCGAGGCCGACACCGTGCTGCGGCTGTACGAGGCCGCGCAGGCCGCCCGGCCCAGCCTGGTGGTGGTGGACGAGGCGTACGTCGAGTTCTCGCACCGCGCCTCGCTGCTGCCGCTGATCGAGGGCCGCCCCAACCTGGTGGTCAGCCGCACCATGTCCAAGGCCTTCGGCGCCGCCGGGCTGCGCCTGGGCTACCTGGCCGCCGACGCGGCCGTGGTGGACGCCGTCCAGCTGGTGCGCCTGCCGTACCACCTGTCGGCCGTCACCCAGGCCACCGCGCTGGCCTGCCTGGAGCACACCGACACCCTGCTCGGGTACGTCGGCCGGCTCAAGGAGGAGCGCGACCGGCTGGTGGACGCGCTGCGGGGCATGGGACTGGAGGTGACCGACTCGGACGCCAACTTCGTCCAGTTCGGCCGCTTCGCCGACACCCACGCCGTCTGGCAGGCCATC
>NZ_JAFLNG010000570.1 GCF_017427025.1 Streptomyces sp. FH025 | reverse complement strand
CGTGCCCGAGGGGCAAACCATCTCAAACCTTGACCTAAGGGGGAAATTACCTTGGCCTAACTCCTTCGAAACAAAGGTACATGGGCCAACGGGCCGTTAATGCTCCACCTCGATCGGGTGTCCCGAGAACGAATCGAAACACGTGGTTTAGATCACCAAGAGTTGGTCTACTCAACCTTCCACCCTCCCGCCTAGGGTGCGCGAGTGTTTGATCAGCAGCTCTCAGAGCACACAAGCAGCGGCCGGGCAATGGCGCCCGGCGCTCCGCAGGGTGCCCCGGTCAGTGGCGCCAGTGGTGGAGTTCCCGATCAGGGGACGGCTGGGGGAGCGGGGGACAAGGGTCTACGGGGCAACTCGGTGGGCCTGCTGGGCAGCGTCGTGCTGGGCGTCTCGACGGTCGCCCCGGTCTACTGCCTGACCGCGACGCTCGGACCGACCGTCACCGCGGTCGGCGTCCACATGCCCGCGGTGTTTCTGGCGGGATTCCTGCCGATGCTGCTCGTCGCGTTCGCGTACAAGGAGCTGAACAAGGACTTCCCGGACTGCGGGACGTCCTTCACCTGGACGGTCAAGGCCTTCGGCCCCCGGGTCGGCTGGATGGCCGGCTGGGGACTGACCGTCGCGACGATCATCGTGCTCTCCAACCTGGCCGGTGTCGCGACCAACTTCCTCTACCTGATGCTCGGTGAGATGACCGGCAGCGGGTGGGTCGCCGACCTCGACCAGAACAAGGCCGTCCACCTGCTCACCGTGGTCCTGCTGATCGCCGGTGCCACCGCGATGAGCTACCGGGGGATGACGGCCACCAAGTGGTTCCAGTACAGCCTGGTCGGCCTCCAGCTGGCCGTGCTGGTGCTCTTCTCGGCCATCGCCATCGGCAAGGCCGCCGCGGGGGACCTGCCGGACTCGATCGGCTTCTCGTTCTCCTGGCTCAACCCGCTCCAGGTCAGCTCGTTCAGCGCGTTCACCGCCGGGCTGTCGCTGTCGATCTTCATGTACTGGGGCTGGGACACCTGCCTCACCATGAACGAGGAGACCCTCGGCAGCGCCAAGACCCCCGGCCGGGCCGCGATGATCTCCATGGTCACCCTGGTCGGCTCGTACCTGCTGGTCGCGATCTCCGCCCAGATGTTCGCGGGCGTCGGCACCACCGGCAGCGGCCTCGGCAACCCGGCCACCGCCGACAACGTCTTCGCCGCGCTCGCCCGCCCGGTGCTCGGCTCGCCGTGGAGCATCCTGCTCTTCCTGGCCGTCGTCGCCAGCGCGGCCGCCAGCCTGCAGACCACCTTCATCCCGGTGGCCCGCACCCTGCTCGCGATGAGCGCCTACCGCGCCGTGCCGCCGCGCTTCGGCGCCGTCCACCCGCGCTTCCGCACCCCCGGCTACGCCACCGTCGCGGCCGGCATCGCCACCGCCGTCTTCTACGTCGGCATGAGCCTGATCAGCGAGAACGTCGTCCAGGACACCATCCTGGCGCTGGGTCTGATGATCTGCTTCTACTACGCACTGACCGCCTTCTCCTGCGTCTGGTACTTCCGCCGCTCGCTGCGCACCAGCGTGCGCGACCTGATGCTCAAGGGCGTCGCCCCGCTGCT
Source organism: Streptomyces sp. FH025 (assembly GCF_017427025.1). Classification (GTDB taxonomy): domain Bacteria; phylum Actinomycetota; class Actinomycetes; order Streptomycetales; family Streptomycetaceae; genus Kitasatospora. Next base: position 3,560 of record NZ_JAFLNG010000570.1, on the reverse strand, counting down.
GGGCGGCCTCCTGCTGAGCGCGGTCTTCCTGCAGACCCTCACCGACGCCTGGGCCCCCGACTACGGCAGCGGCGCCGTCTTCGGCATCGGCTCGGTGTTCGTGATCGGCGTCGGGATCCTGCTGCTCGGCGCCGGGCTGATGACCTGGTACGGCGTGATCCGGCCGGAGTTCTTCCGCGGCGAGACGCTGCGCAAGGACACCCCCGCGCTGATCGTGGAGGACTGACGCTATCGTTGGAGCCATGAAGAGCTTCACGAGCCTGTGCTGGTGGCCGTCCTAGGACGGCCACCACACTCGCCTGAGCAGGGCCGTCCGGGATGGACGGCCCTGCTGCGTTTCCCCGCGGGACGGGCCCCTCGCCCCGGACGGCCACCACCACCGCCGCCGTACCGAGGGAGAAACCCGATGACCGCCACCGTCCCGAACCCCGCCGCCGCCGTGGCGACCGAGCCCGCGACCGCGCCGACCGCCGACGAACCGGCCACCGCAGGTCCGATCACCGACCCGGCCGCCCACCGCGTCCTCACCGGGGACCGCCCCACCGGCCCGCTCCACCTCGGCCACTACTTCGGCACCCTGCGCAACCGCGTCCGCCTCCAGGACCAGGGCGTCGAGATGTTCGTCCTGGTCGCCGACTACCAGGTCATCACCGACCGCGACATCGCCGACCGGCTCGCCGAGCACACCGAGAACCTCGTCCTCGACTACCTCGCGGCCGGCCTCGACCCCGAGCGCGCCACGATCTTCGCGCACAGCGCCGTCCCCGCCCTCAACCAGCTGCTGCTGCCCTTCCTCAGCCTGGTCAGCGTCGCCGAACTGAGCCGCAACCCCACCGTCAAGGACGAGATCGCCCACTCCAGCCAGGCCGCCGTCAACGGGCTGATGTTCACCTACCCCGTCCACCAGGCCGCCGACATCCTGTTCTGCAAGGCCGACCTGGTGCCGGTCGGCCAGGACCAGCTGCCCCACCTCGAAGTCGCCCGCACCGTCGCCCGCCGCTTCAACGAGCGCTACCCGCACGCCGACGGCAGCGCCGTCTTCCCCCGCCCCCGGGCCCTGCTCTCCGAGGCCCCGATGCTGCTCGGCACGGACGGCGGCAAGATGAGCAAGAGCCGCGGCAACGCCGTCTCCCTCGGCGCCACCGAGGACGAGACCGCCCGGATCATCCGCGGTGCCAAGACCGACGCCGACCGCCACATCACCTACGACCCGGTGAACCGCCCCGAGGTGTCCGGCCTGGTCCTGCTCGCCGCGCTCTGCCAGGACCGCGCCCCCGAGACGGTCGCCGAGGAGATCGGCGCCGGCGGTGCCGCCGCGCTCAAGCGCACGGTCACCGAGTCCGTCAACGAGCACTTCCGCCCGCTGCGCGCCCGCCGGGCCGAGCTCGCCGCCGACCGCGGCCACCTGCGGAAGGTCCTGCACGACGGCGCCGAGCGTGCCAACGCCATCGCCGACGCCACTCTCGCCGAGGTGCGGGAGGTGATGGGGGCGATCTGAAGGGGCCTCAACCGGCTCGCCGGCCCGGCGGGCCCCTCGAGTCGGCGGGCCCGCCGGGCCACGGACATCGAGCGGCCGACACGGGGGCATATCGTCACGGGCGGCCTCGACCACAGCACGAGGCCGCCCGCCAGCCCCCACTCCTTCCCGAAAGGCCCGGTCCATGGACCAGCACCCGACCGCACCCGGCCAGGGACTGACCCGCCCGCCGCAGCTGCGCCCCGGCGACCACATCGCCGTCATCGCCCCCAGCGGCCCGATCGATTCCGAGCGGCTCACCGCCGGCTGCGCGATCCTGCGCTCCTGGGGCCTGCGCGTCACCGTCGCCCCGCACGTCCTCGACACCCACCCCACCCTCGGCTACCTGGCCGGCACCGACGCCGACCGCGCCGCCGACCTCCAGTCCGCCTGGCTCGACCCCACCGTCGACGCCGTCATCTGCGCCCGCGGCGGCTACGGCGTCCACCGCATGGTCGACCTGCTCGACTGGACGGCGATGCGCGCGGCGCGGCCCAAGCCCTTCATCGGCTTCAGCGACGTCAGCTCCCTGCACGAGGCCTTCGCGCAGCGCCTCGGACTCGCCACCCTGTACGGGCCGATGGCCTCCGCCGCCTCCTTCATCAACGACGGACCCACCGCCGAGCACCTGCGCCGCACCCTCTTCGACCCCGCCACCACCACCGTCCTCACCTCGCCGACCGCCACCGCACTCGTTCCCGGCCGGGCCCGCGGCATCACCGCCGGCGGATGCGTCCACGTCCTCGCCGCCGAGCGCGGCACACCAGCCGCCCGCCCTTCCTACGAGGGCGGCATCCTGGTCCTCGAAGACGTCAACGAGCACCCGTACCAACTCGACCGGCTGCTCACCCAGTTCCTGCGCTCCGGCGCCCTCGACGGCGTGGCCGGCATAGCGCTCGGCTCCTGGGAGGGCTGCGGACGGCCCGAACGCGTCCGGCAGGTGATGCTCGACCGCCTCGGCGGACTCGGCGTGCCCGTGCTCTGGGAACTGGGCTTCGGCCACTGCCCGTCCACCCTCACCGTCCCGCTCGGCATCCCCGCCCTGCTCGACGCCGACGCCGGCACCCTCACCCTCGACCTGCCCGCCCTCGCCTGAGACCGGACGCCCGGCCGGAACGAGTGAGTAGGGTGCGGCCATGAACGAGGACCGCCTCACCGCCCTTGCCCTCGGACTCCTCCGCGGCCCGGGCAGCAACGCCCGTACGATCCTCGGACTTGTCGGCCCGCCCGGCGCCGGCAAGTCCACCCTGGCCCGCCGCCTGGTCGCCGGGATCGACCGCGTCGAGGGCCCGGGCACCGCCGCCTACGTCCCGCTCGACGGCTTCCACCTCTCCGCCGCCCAGCTGGACCGCCTCGGCCTGACCCACCGCAAGGGCGCCCCGTCCACCTTCGACGCCCACGGCTACGTCGCCCTGCTGCGCCGCATCGCCACCGACCGCTTCCAGGACATCTACGTCCCCGACTTCGACCGCACCCTGGACGAACCGGTCGCCGCCCGCCACGTCGTCCACCCGCACACCCGCCTCGTCATCACCGAGGGCAACTACCTCGCCGCCACCGACACCCCCTGGCCGGACGCCCGCCGCCTGCTGCGCGAGCTCTGGTACGTCCACACCGAGGACGACGTCCGCGAGGAGCGCCTGCTCCGCCGCCACCGCGACGGCGGCCGCGACGAGGCCACCGCCCGCCACTGGGTCACCGGCAACGACCACCCCAACGGCGAGTACGTGAAGCCGGGCTGCGGGCTCTCCACCCGGGTCGTCTCCGGGGCCGGTTTGCCCGGGGCGCCGGAGAGGGGTAGTGTTCTCTAGTCGCTCGGCAGGGAGCACCGGACACGCACATGCGCGGACGGTCCCGGGGCGGCCAATCCTCTGAAACACCACTTCCCGGTTCGTGCCGGTCGCTTTCGCTTTCTCGCGTTGCGGCTCGGTGCTTATTCGGCGTGCGCGTTTTATCGGATTGCGGCTGGATTCGCTTTTCGGAGCGGGGATCGGCTAGAGTTTGAAACGTCGGACGGGGCGTCAAACCCCGGAAGACACCGGCA